>NZ_JASGFM010000004.1:0-265080 GCF_047605565.1 Labrys sp. (in: a-proteobacteria) | reverse complement strand
AGTACTATCTCAACGAGCAGATGAAGGCGATCCAGAAGGAGCTGGGCGACGAGGAAGGCAAGGACGAACTCGGCGAACTCGAGCAGAAGATCAAGGACACCAAGCTCTCCAAGGAGGCCCGCGACAAGGCGCAGGCCGAGATGAAGAAGCTGCGCCAGATGTCCCCGATGTCGGCCGAAGCCACCGTCGTGCGCAACTACCTGGATTGGCTGATCTCCTTGCCCTGGGGCGACAAGTCCCGGATCAAGAAGGATCTGCCGCATGCCCAGGAGATCCTCGATGCCGATCACCATGGCCTGGAAAAGGTCAAGGAGCGCATCATCGAGTATCTGGCGGTGCAGCAGCGTGCCAACAAGCTGACCGGTCCGATCCTGTGCCTCGTCGGTCCGCCCGGCGTCGGCAAGACTTCGCTCGCCCGTTCGATCGCCAAGGCAACCGGCCGCGAATATGTGCGCATGTCGCTTGGCGGTGTGCGCGACGAGGCCGAGATCCGTGGCCATCGGCGCACCTATATCGGCTCGATGCCCGGCAAGGTCGTCCAGTCGATGCGCAAGGCCAAGAAGCAGAATCCGCTCTTCCTGCTCGATGAAATCGACAAGATGGGCCAGGATTTCCGCGGCGACCCGTCTTCGGCTCTCTTGGAGGTGCTGGATCCCGAGCAGAACTCGACGTTCAACGACCATTACCTCGAGGTCGACTACGACCTGTCGAACGTGATGTTCGTGACCACGGCGAACACGCTCAACATCCCGCCGGCCCTGCTGGACCGCATGGAGATCATCCGTCTCGCTGGCTACACGGAAGACGAGAAGGTCGAGATCGCCCGCAAGCATCTCATCCCTTCGTCCGTCCAGAAGCATGGTCTGAAGGCACGCGAGTTCTCGATCGATGACGAAGCCCTGCTCAACCTGGTGCGCCGCTATACCCAGGAAGCCGGGGTGCGTAACCTCGAGCGCGAGATCTCGAACCTGACCCGCAAGGCCGTCAAGGACATCCTGATGTCCAAGAAGAAGAGCGTGAAGGTGACCAACACGGTGCTCGAAGACTATCTCGGGGCCCCGCGTTATCGCTACGGCCAGGCCGAGCTCGAGGACCAGGTCGGCGCGGTCACGGGGCTGGCCTGGACCGAAGTCGGCGGCGTGCTTCTGACCATCGAAGCGGTCATGATGCCCGGCAAGGGCAAGATGATCGTGACGGGCAATCTGAAGGATGTCATGCGCGAGTCGATCTCCGCGGCTGCCTCCTATGTCCGCTCGCGCGCCATCGACTACGGCATCGAGCCGCCGCTGTTCGACAAGCGCGACGTGCATGTGCATCTGCCGGAAGGCGCAACGCCCAAGGATGGCCCCTCTGCCGGCATCGCCATGGCGACCGCCATGGTGTCGGTGATGACGGGCATCCCGGTTCGCCGCGACGTCGCCATGACCGGCGAGGTCACGCTGCGTGGTCGTGTGCTGCCGATCGGTGGCCTGAAGGAGAAGCTGCTTGCTGCATTGCGGGCTGGCATCAAGACTGTTCTGATCCCCGAAGAGAACGCCAAGGACTTGGCCGAGCTCCCGGACAATGTGAAGAACGGCCTCGAACTGGTGCCCGTCTCCCGGATGGAAGAGGTTCTGCGCAGGGCGCTGGTGCGCATGCCCGAACCCATCACCTGGGACGAGGACAAGAACGCGCCTCCGCCGGCCAAGGTCGGGGATGACAGCAACACTGTCGTCGCCCACTGACGCTGAAGTGATCTAAGAGCGGCCGTGCTTCGACAAAGGCACGGCCGCTTTCTTTTGCCTTGCGAAGCGCGCGCAAGCACAATAGACAGAGGCCCTGCGTGGATCCCCGCGATCGGGGGCGGTTAGCTCAGTTGGTAGAGCATCTCGTTTACACCGAGAGGGTCGGCGGTTCGAGCCCGTCACCGCCCACCATTCATTGAATATTCAGAGCCGTTGATCTGTGCGTAGCGCGCGCTCAGCGCCTGCCTGATGCTAACTGGCGCGGTGCCAGCCGTTGTTCCTGCCGGTGTACCTCGATCGAGTCCAGGCCCTTGTCGAACAAGGCCGGGTCGCCTTCCAGATAGGTGGCCGCCCAGATCTCCGCCTCGACGAGATCATCGAAAATCGGTGCATCCGGCAATGGTTCGACGTGAGCGCCGCGGCGTTTCATGATGATGAACTGGGTCATTCGAGTCGTCCTGAATAGTGCATTCATCAATGAAATGCGCAGCGAGGCGCGGGGTTCCACGGCGAGGCCGTTTCAGATTCCCGCCGGTCGGGCGTCACTTGTCGAAATCGATGCACGGCGTCTCTAAGTCCTATTGGGTTGGGAAGATCGGCGCGGGGCCGGATCGGATTGACATCGGACCGATGCTGAACTAAGCGATCACGGCCTGCTGATTTGAGCGGAAGGTTTTATGTCAGAGCTTGTGGGAAACCGCTGACCGTCTCGATTTGACGAGACATGAGAAAGCATTGCGAGGCACTGCAGCCGGATCGGGCGCGTGCGCAGGCGATGCTTGTCATGGTTTCTGCGACAGGCTCCACCATCATGAATATCTCACGGGGCGAGCAGCGTGTGCTGCACGTGCTGGCCCAGGGCGGGCATATCCGTCATCACCGCGGCGATAGTGGCCGCATCCACCATGTCGACTGCTTCACCCGCGACGGCCATCGTCTGGCCGATTGCACGCTGGAGACATTCGGGAAACTCCACCGCAAACGGCTGATCGAATCTCACGCCTCCGGTCCCTACCGCATTTCGCGCAAGGGGCGGGAGAGCGTGCGCGCGCAGGCCGATAATCGCTGAATAGGGGAAAAACCATGCAGATCCGATCAGAACGTGCCGATGACATCGATACCATCCGCGCGATTACCAAGGCGGCCTTCGAAGGAAAGCCATATAGCAGCCAGACGGAGGCGGCGATCGTCGACGCCTTGCGGGCGGCCGGAGCCTTGACTTTGTCCCTGGTGGCGGAAGAAGACGGCGAGGTCGTCGGTCATGCCGCCTTCTCGCCCGTCACCATCGAGGGCGCTTTCCGGCAATGGTATGGGCTGGGGCCCGTATCGGTGCGGCCGGATCGCCAGAAGGGTGGTATTGGCCGGGCGCTGATCGAAGCAGGCCTGGCCCATCTTCGTCGGCAAAAGGCAGAAGGCTGCGTCGTAGTGGGGAATCCCGCCTATTACGGCCGCTTCGGTTTCAAGAATGAAGCGCAGCTTTGCTTTCCCGGCCTGCCACAGGTCTATTTCCAGTGCCTGGCCCTCGGGGCCGATACGCCGCGCGGAAACGTGGCCTACCACCCGGCTTTCGACGCGAAATAGTGGATCCGTCCGCTGCGATTGAGGCGTGGCGGACGGTCTTTCAGGCTCCGAAAGAGGGCCAGGCTTCGTCCGCCGGCGCGATCACCGCCGGCGGACGGGGCCATTCGATGGTGAAGGCAGGATCGTCATAGCGATAGCCGCGGGCATGGCCCGGAACATATTTGCGGCCCATGCCATACAGCACGTCCGTTCCTGCTTCGAGCGTCAGGAAGCCGTGGGCACAGCCCTCTGGGATATAGAGCTGGTGAAGGTTGTCGGCGCTCAGATCTGCGCCGATCCATTCGCGAAAGGCCGGGCTGTCGGGCCTGAGATCGACCACGACATCATGGATCGCCCCCCGTGCTACCTGGACGAGCTTGGCCTCGGCGTGAGGCGGCTCCTGGAAGTGCATGCCGCGCAGGGTGAAGGCCTTGTCGTTGCGCGACAGATTGGTCTGCACAGGCGTGAAGGCGATGCCGGCTGCGGCGAACTCGTCCGGGCAATAGGTCCTGGCGAAGAAGCCGCGATCATCACGCCGCGGTTCCGGCTTGATCAGGAAGCAGCCTGGGATCCGCGTTTCGCTGAAGATCACGGCGTGAGCCTGATGCTGGGCACGGCCGTCACGAAGGAACTGCCCGATGGCATCAAGGGGCGCGTCTGCTCCATCACCTCTTCGGCGATGTTCCAGGGCAGGATGACGAGATAATCCGGCGCTATCTCGCTGATCTTATCGGGCGAGAGGATCGGAATCTGGCTGCCGGGCAGCAGGCGGCCCTGCTTGGCCAGGGACCGATCGAAGACCGCCACGATATCGGCAGGGCCGACGCCACAGAAGTTCAGGAAAGTGTTGCCCTTGGCGGCGGCGCCGTAGGCGGCAATGGTCTTGCCGGCCGCCTTGGCCTCGGCCAGGAAAGTGAGGAAGCCACGCTTGACCTCGGCGACCTTGGCGGCAAAGCCTTCATAGCCCGCCAGGGTGTCAAGACTGGCGGCGTGCTCCTTGGCGCGCAGGGCGTCGAGCCGCGCCGAGGGCTGGTGGCTGGAAGCAATCGGCGCCGCGAACAGGCGCAGGGAACCGCCATGCGTCGGCAGTTCCTCCACATCGATCGCCTTGAGGCCCACGGCGGCGAACACCTTCTCCACCGTCACCAGCGAGAGGTAGGAAAAGTGCTCGTGATAGATGGTGTCGAACTGCACCTTCTCGATCAGATTGAGTACATGCGGGAATTCGAAGGTGACGACACCTTCGGGCTTCAGCAAGGTGGCGAAGCCGCCGACGAAGTCGCGGATGTCGGGGACATGGGCGAGCACATTGTTGGCAGCCATGAGGTCGGCGCGCTTGCCTTGGCCGACCAGTCGGCTGGCGGTTTCGACACCGAAGAAAGCGACCTCGGTATCGATGCCCTTGGCCCGGGCCGTTTCGGCGACGTTGGCGGCTGGCTCGACGCCGAGCACGGGCACACCCGCGGCCTTGAAATGTTGAAGGAGGTAGCCGTCATTGGAGGCGACCTCGACCACCAGGGCGTCAGCGCCGAGTTTGAAACGCTCGATCATTGCGTCCGCATAGCGCTTGGCATGCGCGACCCAGCTGTCCGAATAGGAAGAGAAATAGGCATAGTCGGAGAAGATGGCGTCCGGCGGCACGGAATCGTCGACCTGAACCAGCAGACAGCTCGGGCAGACGCGCGCATGCAGTGGAAAGCTGCGCTCGGGATTGCTGTCGTCGGGCAGGCGGTAGTCATTGGCGAGCGGCATCGAGCCGAGATCGCACAAAGTGGTCGTCAGCGGCGTGGCGCAGAACCGGCAATGGGGAAGCGTGGACGTGGCAGCGGTCATGGCAGCGGTCTCAGGGCGTCGAGAAACGGGAGATCTGGTCGAGGGTGAAGGCATGCATGTCCTGGCCGGCTGCCTCGGCAGCATACCATTGCGCCGTCCATTCCAGGCTGGACGGGCCGGCGAGGCGGTCCTGCCAGCCGAGCAGTCGGCGGGCAAGGTCCGAGTTGACCGTCAAGGCTTTCATCTCGATGGACCCGGGTACCGGCTTGTGCACCCAGTCCGGCTTGCGGCCGAGTGCCTGGAAGACGGCATCTGCCACGGCCGAGACGGGCAGGGGGCGGGACGGATCGGGGCCGAAATTGAGCGCGCGCGGCGTGTCGGCGACCGAGGCGAGCCGCTCGGCATAGATCAGATAGCCGTTGACGCAGTCCAGCACATGCTGCCAGGGGCGCGTCGCTTCAGGATGGCGCAGTTCGAGCGGCCGGCCGCTGCGCACGGCGCGTACGATGTCGGGGACGAGCCTGTCGGCCGAATGGTCGCCGCCGCCGATGACGTTGCCGCCACGTGCGGTAGCGACCGGCACCGCTGCCTTGTCGAAAAAGGAGCGGGCATAGGCATAGGTGACGATCTCGGCCGCCGCCTTGGAGGCGGAATAGGGGTCCTTGCCGCCGAGCTTGTCGTCCTCGCGGAAAGCCGATCCCTCTTCCTGGTTGAGATAGACCTTGTCCGAGGTCACCGCGAGAATGCAGGCAAGGCCGGGGCGTGAACGCAGGGCCTCGAGCAGATGGACGGTGCCCATCACATTGGATCCGAAGGTCTCGATCGGATCGGCGAGGGAGCGCCTCACCAAGGCCTGGGCGGCGAGATGCAATACGATCTGCGGCTGTGCCGCCTCAACAGCCTCGCGCACAGCCTCGGCGTCGCGCAGATCGCCCAGGACCGAGCGAACGGCACTGTTCACGCCGGCTGCGGCGAACAGCGGCTGGTCGGCCGCCGGCGGCAGTGCAAAGCCGGTGACTTCGGCCCCCAGCCGATGCAGCCACAGGGCCATCCAGCTTCCCTTGAAGCCGGTATGGCCAGTTAGAAGCACCTTCTTGCCCCGCCAGAAGGCGGGTGAAGGCAATGCGCCTGCGGCGAGTGCCTCGCTCACGGCCAGACCTTCCAGGGCGCCTTGCCCTGTGCCCACAATTGCTCGAGATGGTTCTTGTCGCGCAGGGTATCCATGGGTTGCCAGAAGCCGCCATGACGGTAGGCCATCAGGTCGCCGGAGGCGGCCAGGGCCTCGAGCGGGGCGCCTTCCCAGGAGGTCTGGTCCGTCTCGATCAGATCGACCACGCTCGGCTCCAGCACGAAGAAGCCGCCATTGATCAGCGCATTGTCGCCCGGAGGCTTTTCAATGAAGCGCGTGACCTTGTCGCCCTCGAGCGACAGGGAGCCGTAGCGGCCGGGAGGGATCACACCGGTCAGCGTGGCGCGCTTGCCGTGCTTCTTGTGGAAGGCGATGAGGGCGCCGATGTCGACATCGGCGACGCCGTCGCCATAGGTGAAGCAGAAGGATTCGCCCGGCGTCAGGAAGGGCGCAACCCGCCTGAGCCGGCCGCCCGTCATGCTGGTCTCGCCGGTATCCACCATGGTGACGCGCCAGGGTTCGGCCTTCTGATTGTGATAGATGACCTCGTTCTTCTCGGCGTCGATCGTCACATCCGCATTGTGCAGGAAGTAATTGGAGAAATACTCCTTGATCATATAGCCCTTGTAGCCCAGGCAGATCACGAAATCGTTGATGCCGTAATGGCTGTAGATCTTCATGATGTGCCAGAGGATCGGCCTGCCTCCGATCTCGATCATCGGTTTGGGGCGCAGATGCGATTCTTCGGAAATGCGCGTGCCCATGCCGCCGGCGAGAATGATTGCTTTCAAGGTCTGATCCGATAGACAGAGGGTGGTGGCGCGGCTATAGCCGCTTGGCTGTTCAATGGCAATCAAACGGCAGAAATGGCCCGCGTCAAATCCGGATTTCGAAAGCGCTTCAATATCCGCTACTGGCGCTGGCTGCTGGCGCGGGCGACCATTGGCCGGATCGGCCCGCTGCGGCGGCGTTTTTCCTTCTATCCACGCGGGGTCGATCCCGGGATCGCCGCGGCACTGGTCATCGAAGACCGCAAAACCGAGATGGCGACCGCATTCACGCCGGAGGAAAGCACCTTCGTGCGGGACCGGTGCTGGCCCTATGACACATTGGCGCGCCAGTGGACGGGCGGTATCACGGTTCCAGTGCAAGAGCTGGCCGTGACGGTGAAACCGGCCGAGCTGCTCGGCCATGTCAGCCGCATTTTCGCACCTCGCCAGCAGGGCGTGGTGATCCGCGACGTGCAATGGGTCAATTGGAACTTCGCCAGGGCCAAGCGGCTCCGGGCCCTACCCGCCCTTTCCGGGCGTTGTCATCTGCTGGCCCGCACGGACAACTACTACCATGCGCTCTTCGAGGATCTGGTGCCGGTGGTCGACTATCTCGAGCGCTTTCACCCCAGGGACATGCCGCTCACCTTGCTGCTACCGCCTTCGCGCCTGGAAAGCCTGAATCTGGGCTGCGCCTTGCTCGAGCAAGCCTATCCGGGCGTGCGCGTGGTCGCCATGCCGGACGATGCCAAGGTGGCGGTCGAGGAGGCGCTGTGGCTTTCCTTCGATGCCGGCAACGCCGAATGGAGCTTTGCCGATGCCGCTCCGGTACGGCGGCTGGCCGAGCTCTTCCGGGCACATTACCGGGTGGAGCCCGGTGGCGGGCGGCGCATCTTCTTTTCGCGGGGAGGCAGCAAGATCCGGCGCCTGCTCAACGAAGAGGCGCTCTGGGACATTGCAAAGGCTCATGGTTTCGAACGCTTCGAGGCCAGGGGCGACAATCATGCCGAACAGGTTCGGCTGTTCTCCCAGGCCGATGTGGTTGTTGGCGTGCATGGCGCCGGGCTCGGCAATCTGGCGTTCTGCCGCCCCGGAACGCAGGTCATCGAGCTTTTTCCCGGGAATTTCACCAAGAGCACCTATCTATGGCTCAGCAAGCGCCTTGGCCTCGACTATGGCTGGCTCATCGGCGAGCCGGGCGACTACGATCAGGCCTTCGCGCTGAATGAAGACTTGCTGCGCGACATGCTCGAGAAACTTGCCGCTCCTTCCTGAAAATTCCACCGACCTCGGCCTGATCTGTGCCGGCGACTTCTTCATATTCAAGGGACTGATCGGCTCCTGAGCCCGTTCAGATCTCGATCTCAGTTCCGAACTGCACCACCTGCGGCGCCGGGATGCGGAAATAGGAGGCGGAGCGCTCGGCATTGCGCTGGAGCATGGCGTAGAGCACCTCGCGCCAGAAGGCCATGCCCGCGATCCTCTTGGAGGGGATGATCGTCTCGCTCCCGATATAGAAGGAGATCTCGGCGAGGTCGAAGCCCGAGATCAGGCCTTGCGAGATGGCCAGCCGCATGCCCTTGAGCACGTCGGGTTCCTCCATGAAGCCGAAGCGCAGGATGATGCGCTCGAAACCGGGGCGAAGGGAGGTCACCGTCACGCGGTCCCTGTCCTTGACGCGAGGGATTTCCGCGCCCTGCACGGTGACCAGCAGCACGCGTTCGGGAATGGCGCCGGTGTGGCGCAAGAAAATACTCAGCGAGAGGGGCATGCCGACGGCGGCCGAGCTCAGGAAGGCAGCCGTGCCCGGCAGCCTCGTGGGGCGCTGGGTTTTCATCGCCGCGAAGAAGGTGGTCTCCTCCACGCGCAGATGCTTGCGGGCCTGTTCGGCCAGGATCTGGCCGCGGCGCCAGGTCAGCATCAGCATGGCGACGAAGATGGCCAACAACAGCGGATACCAGCCGCCCTCGAAGAGCTTGACGCCATTGGCGGCGACGAAGATCAGGTCGACGACGAAGAAGGCGCCGTTGACCAGGATGACGAGGAAGAGATTGTAACCCCAATGCCGGGCCACCAGGGCCGCCAGCAGCGTGGTGATCGCCATCAGCAGGGAAACGGCGACGCCATAGGCGCCCGCCAGCGCCGCAGACGAGCCGAAGCCGAGCACGGCGCCGAGCGTGGCGATGCACAGCAGCCAGTTGACCAGCGGGACGTAGATCTGGCCGAATTCCCGATTGTCGGTCTGCTTGATGGTGAGGCGCGGGAGCAGACCAAGTTGTATGGACTGGCGCGCCAGCGAAAAGGCCCCCGATATGATGGCCTGGCTGGCGATGACGGTGGCTACCGTCGCAAAAATGATGACCGGGAAATGCAGCCAGTCGGGTACCAGGTTGTAGAACGGATTGGAGGCGGCGGCAGGATTGCCGAGCAGCAGGGCACCCTGGCCGAAATAATTGAGGACCAGGGCGGGCAGGGCGATCGTGAACCAGGCCACGCGGATGGGGTTTCGGCCGAAATGCCCCATATCGGCATACATCGCCTCGCCGCCGGTGACGGCGAGGAAGGCCGCTCCCAGGATGGCAAAACTGACGGCCGGATTGGCCGTGACCAGGAAATGCAGCGCCACGAACGGATTGAGGGCGGCGAGGATGGCAGGGTTCCGCACGATGCTCGCCGCGCCCAGCAGGCCGATGAGGACGAACCAGGCCAGCATGACCGGGCCGAAGAAGCGGCCGATCATGCCGGTGCCATAGCGTTGGACCATGAACAGGACCAGGAGGATCGCGACGGTCAGCGGCACCACGATATGGACCAGGGACGGCGTGGCGACTTCCAGTCCCTCGATGGCGCTGAGCACCGAGATGGCTGGCGTGATGGCGCCGTCGCCATAGAGCAGCGCGGCGCCCACCAGGCCGATGATCAGGAAGATGACATGGCGACGGCCTTCGCGGCGGCCGCTGCCCCCCAGAATGGCGAGCAGGGCGACAATGCCGCCTTCGCCCTTGTTGTCGGCGCGCAGGATCAGGATCGCATATTTCAGGGAGACGATCAGGATCAGGGCCCAGAAGATCACCGAGACGACACCTGTCACGATCCAGGCCTGTCCGGCGCCGCCATCGCCGCTGGCGCTGATGGCCTGTGCGAAGGCGTAGAGCGGGCTGGTGCCGATGTCTCCATAGACGACGCCGAGCGCCGCCAAGGCCAGTCCAGGTGAAAAACGAGATCCGTTAGCGCCCGCCGCAGTCGTCATCACCATCGCCCCGTGAGCGTTCGGGAAATATGCGATTGATGGCAGATTGTCGCACGTGGTCAAGGATGCCGAAGGTGTTATGCGGAGCTAACGAAGCATTTGTGCTGGCTAGGGCTTCGCCGATATGGTCCGCCCATGCAGTCATCCGTTTCTCCCCCTCGTTATTTTCTCGGCGTGCAATCCTCCTTCACCGGCAAGGCCTGGCGGGAAAGGCTGGATGCGCAAGGGCAGATGCAGGCCATGACCCTGGCCCAGCGCTCCGGCCAGCCCGACCTGCTGGCGCGCATCCTTGCCGGCAGAGGCGTGACGGCCGAGGAGGCCGACGCCTATCTGGCTCCCACCCTGCGCCACTACATGCCCGATCCCTCACGCCTGACCGACATGGACAAGGCGGCTGAACGGCTGGCCGATGCCGTGATGGCGCGCGAAAGCATTGCCATTTTTGGTGACTACGATGTCGACGGCGCCACCTCCTCGGCGCTGCTTGCGGGCTGGCTGCGCGAGGTCGGCGTGCCGGCGCGAATCCACATTCCCGATCGAATCTATGAAGGCTACGGTCCGAACGAGGAGGCGATTCGGCTGTTGCGGGCCGAAGGCGCCAGCCTGCTGGTGACGGTGGACTGCGGCACGACCAGCGTCGATGTCCTCGGCAAGGCCGCTGAGCTCGGCTTCGAGACCCTGGTCGTCGACCATCACCAGGCCGGCGAGGCGCTGCCGCCGGCGGTGGCGGTGGTCAATCCCAACCGCCTCGACGATCTCTCCGGGCAGGGGCATCTATGCGCCTGCGGCGTCACCTTCATGCTTCTCGTCGCCGCGAGCCGGAGCTTGCGCAAGCGTGGCTGGTGGCGGGAGCGACCCGAGCCGGACCTGATGGCGCGCCTCGATCTGGTCGCCTTGGGAACGGTGGCGGATGTGGTACCGCTCAAGGGCCTCAATCGGGCCTTCGTAGCGCGGGGCCTGGCCGTCATGCGCCAGCGCCAGCGGGCCGGCCTGCGCGCTCTGATGGACATGGCCCGCCTGGACGGGCCGCCGCGGCCCTATCATCTCGGCTTCCTGCTCGGGCCGCGCATCAATGCGGGCGGGCGTATCGGCGATGCCGCTCTCGGAGCAAGGCTGTTGATGAGCGAGGACGGCGAGGAGGCGGCTTCGATCGCCGCGACATTGGACCGGCTCAACAGGGAGCGCCAGACGGTCGAGGCCGTCATGCTGGAGGAGGCGTTGGCGGAGGCCGTCGCGGCCCTCGGCCTCGAGGAGACGGGCGCGACGGTGGTGACGGCCTCGCGAAATTGGCACCCCGGTGTCGTGGGCCTGGTGGCTGCCCGCCTGAAGGAACGCTTCGGCCGGCCTGCCTTTGCGATCGCCTTCAACAAGGATGGGGTCGGCACCGGATCCGGGCGCTCGATCGGCGGCGTCGATCTGGGCAAGGCTGTAAGGCAGGCGGTAGAGCGCGATCTCATCGTCAAGGGCGGCGGCCACGCCATGGCCGCGGGCATCACCTTGGGGCAGGACCAGCTCGGTGCCTTCCGAGCCTATCTGGAGGCGGAACTCGCATCGGCTGTCGAGACGGCGCGGGCAGATGCGGCCCTGGAGATCGACGGCGCGCTTGCCGCCGGCGGCGCGACCACCGGCCTGATCGAGATGCTCGAAAAGGCCGGCCCGTTCGGTCAGGGCAATCCCGAGCCGGTGTTGGCGCTGCCGGGCCACCAGCTCGCCTTCGTCGATACCGTCGGCGAGGCGCATTTGCGCCTGCGCCTCAAGGCGCATGATGGCACCATGCTCGACGCCATCGCCTTCCGGTCGGTCGGGCAACCCCTGGGCGACGGCCTTGTCGGCCATCGTGGCAAGGCCGTGCATGTCGCAGGCACCTTGAGCGTCGATCGCTATGGCGGGCGCGAGCGCGTGCAATTGCGGGTAATCGACGCGGCGCCCGCCAATGGCTGACAGGAGAGCAGTTCTGTCTGTTCACACCGGTGGCGGATTGCGCTCGGTGAAGCCACGCTGGTGCCAATAAGGATAGGGCAGGGTCACGGTGCTGGCCTCGTCCAGCTTTGCGATCTGCTCCGGTGTGAGCTTCCAGCCGACGGCGCCGAGATTTTCGTGCAATTGTGCCTCGTCGCGTGCACCGATGATCACGCTGGCGACGGTGGGACGCTGCAGCAGCCAGTTGAGAGCGATCTGGGGTACGCTCTTGCCGGTTTCGCCGGCGATGGCGTCGATGGCGTCGACGACACGATAGAGCAGCTCATCGGCTACCGGCGGACCATCGGCCGCGGTCTGGTGCAGACGGCTGCGCTCCGGCAATGCCGCACCGCGGCGCAGCTTTCCAGTCAGGCGCCCCCAGCCGAGCGGGCTCCACACCACGGCACCGACCTTCTGGTCGAGGCCGAGCGGCATCAGTTCCCATTCATAGTCGCGGCCGACCAGGGAATAATAGGCCTGGTGGGCGACATAGCGCGGCAGCCCGTAACGGTCCGAGGCCGCCAGGGACTTCGCCAGATGCCAGCCGGAGAAGTTGGAGACGCCGATATAGCGGATCTTTCCGGCGCGGATCAGGTCGTCGAAGGTCTGCAGTACTTCCTCGACCGGCGTGAGCGCGTCGAAACCGTGCAGTTGGAACAGGTCGATATAGTCGGTGCCGAGCCGCTTCAGCGCCTTGTCGACAGCATCGGTGAGATGGAATCGGGAAGAGCCGACATCATTCGGCCCGGGACCGGAGCGGAAGGTCGCCTTGGTCGAGATGATCACCTGGTCGCGGCGCCCGGCGATCGCCTTGCCGAGAATTTCCTCCGCGAGACCTGAGGAATAGATATCGGCGCTGTCGAACATGGTAACGCCGGCGTCGATACAGATGTCGAGCAGGCGGCGTGCGCCTTCCGAATCGGTCGTGCCCCAGGCCTTGAAGAAGTCACCGCCGCCGCCAAAAGTTCCAGTGCCCAGGCTGAGCGCCGGCACCTTGAAGCCCGAGCCGCCTAACTGACGATATTCCATGGATATTCCTCGTTGCTAAGGCGTTTTGAAATTTGATGAATGAGTTGAAATGGCAAAGACACGCCGATGCGGTCGCACGATATCCCTCTAGGCGAACGCAATTTGTCAGAGGATATTCTGGTTGTGATTTGACGACAATCGGAATCAGGGCGGGAGTGGGTACCTCGCGAAAATAGCGCAATCCGATCCGTCCTTGGGTCAACGACCTCGTGTGTCGGTTTGTAGACTGCCTTCCGGTCCTAGGGAGAGGCCGATGCCTTGAGTGTTTTCTTCTCAGGGAAGTTCTTGTTTCGTATTTCTACGGCTTTGGCGCGATTTCTTATAGCGCGGTAGAATTTCGGTTTGATGCGGATAGCCTGATCGAAATCCATGATCGCCCTATCGTAATCGGCTAAGCTCAAATAGGTGAGGCCGCGATCATTGTAGGCCTCGGCATAGTCGGGATCGATGCTGATGGCCAGATTGAAGTCTGTCAGCGCCCTGTTGGAGTTTCCAAGATCGTTGTAACTGGAGCCGCGCCTCCTATAGGCGCGAGCATTGTTTGGCTTGATGCGGATAGCTTGATTGAAGTCTTGGATTGCGCGGGCGTGATCGCCCTTGTTGTCGTAGCTGACGCCTCTATTGACGAAGGCGGCCGCATTATCGGGATCGAGCCGGATAGCCTCGTCGAAGTCACGGATGGCTCGGTCGTAACGGCCCTGCCGGTCATATGTGATGCCGCGGTTCCTATAGGCGAGGATATAGTCGGGCTTGAGGCGAATGGCCTGATCATAATCCGCCAGAGCGCGCTCGCGATCGCCCTTGTCGTCATGGGCGTTGCCGCGGTTGTTGAAGGCAAGCGCGTAGCCGGCGTCGAAACGTATGGCCTGATCGTAATCCTGGATGGCGCGCCCATAGTCGCCCCTGTTGTAATAGACGGTGCCCCGCGCGTTATAAGCCCTGGCATAATCAGGCTTGAGGCGAATGGCTTCGTCGAAATCCCGGATCGCGCGATCCTGGTCGCCTTTTTCGGCATATACGCCACCGCGATTGTTGAAGGCGATTGCCAAATTGGGGTCGAGCCGGATCGCCTGATCGTAGTCTTGAAGGGCGCGGTCGCTGTCGCCTTTGTCGTCATAAGCGTTGCCCCGGCCATTATAGGCGACGGCATGGTCTGGCTTGATGCGTATGGCCTGATCGTAGTCCTGAATGGCTCGATCGAATTGGCCTTTGTCGTAATAGGCGTTGCCACGGTTCGAATAGGCGTTGACGTAATCGGGATCTATGCGGATGGCCTCATCGTAGTCCCGGATCGCTTTGTCGTTGTCACCTTTGTTCTTGTTGGCGACGCCGCGGTTGTTGAAGGCGTAGGCATAATCGGGCTTGAGGCGAATGGCCTGATCATAATCGCGGATAGCGCGGTCGTAGTTGCCCTTGTCATCATAGGTGCTGCCGCGATTGTTGAAGGCGTAGGTGAAATTACGCTTGAGTCGAATGGCGCGGTCGTAGTCCTGAATGGCCCGATCGTACTCGCCCTTGTCGTGGTAGGCGTTACCCCGATTGTTGAAGGCGTCGGCATAGTCCGGCTTGAGACGGATGGCCTCGTCGAAGTCCCGAATGGCGCGCTCGCGATCACCCTTGTCATAATGGGCGCTGCCACGGCCGTTGAAGGCGATGGCATAGTCCGGCTTGATGCGAATGGCTTGGTCGTAGTCCTGGATGGCGCGGTCCCTATCACCTTTGTCGGCATAGACGCCGCCGCGATTGCAGAGCGCGATCGCATCATTCGGCTTGAGGCTGAGGGCTCGACCGAAGTCCCGAATGGCGCGGTCGTGGTCCCCCCTATCTGCATGAGCGTTGCCGCGATTGTTCAACGCCTGCGCGTCGTTCGGATCCAGGCGAATAGCTTGATCATAATCCTCGATGGCGCGGGCGGCATTGCCTTGGTCACGATAGAGATTGCCGCGGTTGTAATAGGCCGAAGCGTGATCGGGTTTCAGGAAGATGGCTTGGTCATAATCCGCGATGGCGCGGTCCCTGTCACCCTTGTCCTGATAAGCCACGCCGCGATTGTAATAGGCGGTTGCCAGACCTGCCTGGGAACGGCCCTCTCCCGCAATGATCCAACTGCAGCCGGCGATGGTCTGATCGTTGGTGGATTGGGCATCGAAGCAGAATTTCTCCGCCTGCGTGCCCGAGATTTTCTTGGCGATGGCGGTTGCCGGGACCAGCGACAACGCAACCACTATTGCCCATAGCATGGGTTTTTTGTTCACCGAAGACCTCAGCCAAAGAAACTACCCTCGACAACAGTAGAGCGCATCTTAGCGATATGGAAAAGATCGGACGTGTCCTCGGTAGAACGGCGTGTAGCAGCAGGCTTTGCTTTCATCGTTCGCCAGCACGAAAGCGACCACCAGCAGCGTACGGCACCCTAGCTACCGTTTCGATGCCGTAGGTCTGGCTGCAAGACTCTATTTATAGGGAGGGTAACAGTCCGCCGACGACCAGCTGCCGATGGATGGCGATGATCTCGTCCTCGCCGAGGCGCCCCTTGGGGTCGTACCAGCCGACCACGCCGGTGAGCTGGGCGATGATCGCGAAGGTGGCAACGGTCACATCCGGCACCGCCAGGGCGCCGCTCCGGGTTCCTTCGGCCAGGATCTGTTCCAGGCGTCGCTCGTAGTCACGCCGCAAGCCGGTCACCACAGCCCTGTTCTGCGGCTCCAGGCTGCGCAGTTCTGAATTGTTGACGAAGACTTCCATCCGCCGGGTCAGATGGTAGCGCAGGTGGAATTCGATGAAGGTGTCGAGGCGGGCGAGGGGGCTCTCGATGCCGGCCAGTGCCGCGTCGAGCGCTTCGGTCAGCCTCGTCATGTGCTCGACCAGGAAGTCGAACAACAGTGCCTGCTTGGTGGTGATATGATTGTAGAGCGACCCCGGCTGGATCCCGACGCTCTGGGCAAGGTCCCGCAGGCTCATGCCTTCATAGCCGTGCTGGAAGATCAGGCGCAGGCCCGCGGTGCGGATTGCCTCCGCCGTCTTGCTGCCATCCGCTCCTGCCCTGCGTGCCATCTCAAACCACTTGCGGAGAAACCCGCTCCCGATTATAGAAACAAACGTTCGTTCGTTTATGATCTAATAAAGGCCGCCCCGCAAGCGGCTTGCAACAGGCAAGGCGATCTGCATGCCGGTCATAGGGAGTGCCGTCGATCGGCGGTCGGAGACGTTCCAGCGCAATCACGACGCACTGGCTGCGCTCGCCGCTGAACTGAGGGAGCGCAATCAGCGCGCCGGTGGCGGCGGTTCGGCTGCCGCCCGTGAAAAGCATCTCAAGCGTGGCAAGCTGTTGCCGCGCGACCGCATCGAGTTGCTGCTCGACACCGGGGCCCCCTTCCTGGAGCTTTCCCAGCTTGCCGCCTTCGGCCTCTATCGCGACGAAGTACCAGCCGCCGGGTTGATCACCGGTATCGGCCGCATCTCGGGCCAGGAATGCATGGTCGTCGCCAACGATGCCACGGTGAAAGGCGGCACCTATTTCCCGATGACGGTGAAGAAGCATTTGCGGGCGCAGTCCATCGCTGCCGAAAATCATCTGCCCTGCGTCTATCTGGTTGATTCGGGTGGGGCCTTCCTGCCCAAGCAGGACGAGGTCTTTCCCGACCGCGAGCATTTCGGCCGCATCTTCTTCAACCAGGCGCGCCTGTCGGCGGCCGGCATCCCGCAGATCGCCGTGGTGATGGGCAGTTCAACCGCGGGCGGCGCCTATGTGCCGGCCATGGCCGATCAGGTCGTGATGGTGCGCAACCAGGCCACGATTTTCCTCGGAGGGCCACCGTTGGTGAAGGCGGCTACCGGCGAGACAGTCAGTGCAGAGGTGCTGGGCGGCACCGATACTCACACCCGAACCTCGGGCGTGGCTGACTATGCTGCCGAGAACGATGCGCATGCCCTCGGCATTGCGCGGGAGATCGTCGGCAATCTCAACCGGCGCAAGCATGATGTCGGTGACGTCGAGGCGCCGAAGCCGCCCCTTTACGATCCTAGCGAGATCTACGGCATCGTCTCCGCCGATCCGCGCAAGCCCTATGATGTCAGGCAGGTCATCGCCCGGCTGGTCGATGGCTCGGAGTTCGACGAGTTCAAGGCCGATTTCGGCAATACGCTGGTCACAGGCTTTGCCCGGATCTGGGGCTATCCCGTCGGCATCATCGCCAATAACGGCATTCTCTTTTCGGAGTCGGCGCTGAAGGGGGCTCATTTAATCGAGCTTGCCTGCCAGCGCGGCATTCCCTTGCTCTTCCTGCAGAACATCACCGGCTTCATGGTCGGCCGGGACTATGAGGCGGGCGGCATCGCCAAGGATGGCGCCAAGCTGGTGGCGGCGGTGGCGGCAGCGAACGTGCCGAAATTCACCGTGGTGATCGGCAACAGCTTCGGCGCCGGCAATTACGCCATGTGCGGCCGTGCCTATGATCCGCGCTTCCTGTGGATGTGGCCCAATGCCCGCATTTCCGTGATGGGGGGCGAGCAGGCCGCCAATGTCTTGGCGCAGGTGCGGCGGGATGCGGCCGGAACCGATGAGTCCAAAATCGATGCTGAGGCCGAGGAGGCCTTCAAAGCGCCGATCCGAGCCCAGTATGAGGAGCAGGGCAACCCCTATTACTCGACGGCGCGGCTATGGGACGACGGCATCATCGATCCTGCCGAGACCCGCATGGTGCTGGCGCTGGCCCTGTCGGCGTCGCGGAATGCCCCAGCCAGGGAGACACGCTTCGGCGTGTTCCGGATGTGAGCCTGCGGGTGGAGCGGGACGGGATGGTCGCGGTCCTGACGCTGGACCGTCCCGAGGTGCTGAACGCCTTCGACGACGGCCTCATCGCCGAATTGACACGGGCCTTTGCCGAGGCGGGCACCGACGCAACGGTGCGGGCGGTGCTGCTGCAGGCAGAGGGCAAGGCCTTCTCGGCCGGGGCGGATCTTGCCTGGATGCGCCGTGCCGCCGATGCCTTGCCGGAGGACAATCTCGCCGATGCCCGGCAGCTCGCCGAGCTGATGCGGGTGGTCGACACCTGCCCCAAGCCGACGCTGGCAAAGGTGCAGGGGGCGGCCTTCGGCGGCGCCGTGGGGCTGGTGGCCTGCTGCGACATCGCCATTGCCGTGCCGCAGGCGCGATTCGCCCTCAGCGAGGTGCGCCTCGGCCTGATCCCTGGCGCGATCAGTCCCTATGTGGTCAGGGCGATCGGCCAGCGCGCCGCGCGCCGCCTCTTCCTCACCGCCGAACGCTTCTCGGCCGAAGATGCATTGAGATACGGGCTGATCCATGAAATAGCGGCCCCCGAAACGCTGGACGAAGCAGTGCAACGCTGCCTTTCGGACATCTTCGCCGGCGGTCCGGAGGCCATCGCCGCCGCCAAGAAACTGGCTGATGACATGGCTGGGCCCATCACGGCAGAGCGCATCGAGGAGAGCGCTCGGCGCATCGCCACGATCCGCTCTTCGCCCGAGGCGCGCGAGGGCCTCGCTGCCTTTTTTGCCAAGCGCAAGCCGGGATGGATGCCATGACCGCTCATCAGCCCAGACCCGTTCGCGTGCTCCTGATCGCCAATCGCGGCGAGATCGCCGTACGCATCATTCGCACGGCCCGCGCCATGGGCATCCGCACTGTCGCCGTCTATTCGGATGCCGATGCCGACAGCCTTGCGGTGTCGCTGGCGGACCGGGCGTTGCGTCTCGGCCCCGCGCCTTCGCGCGAAAGCTATCTGTCGATCGACAAGCTGATCGCCGCTGCCAAGGCCAGCGGTGCCGATGCCATCCATCCCGGTTATGGCTTCCTGGCCGAGAATGCCGAGTTCGCCCGGGCCTGCGCGGCCGAGGGCATCACCTTCGTCGGGCCGTCGGCCGAAACCATCCTGGCCATGGGTGACAAGGCGCAGGCCCGCGCCCGCATGGCCGCAGCTGGCGTGCCGGTGCTGAAGGGCTATGAGGGCGAGGACCAGAGCCTCGACACATTGACGCGTGCGGCGGAGGCCATCGGCTTTCCGGTATTGCTGAAGCCATCGGCCGGTGGCGGCGGCAAGGGCATGCATATCGTTGCCAGGGTCGAGGATCTGCCAACAGAGCTGCAGGCGGCCCAACGCGAGGCGCGCTCCGCTTTCGGCGACGATCGCATGGTGATCGAGCGCTATCTGCAGGTCGCGCGTCATGTCGAGGTGCAGGTCTTCGCCGACCACCACGGCCATACGGTGCATCTGTTCGACCGCGACTGCTCGGTGCAGCGTCGCCATCAGAAAGTGATCGAGGAGGCGCCGGCACCGGACCTGCCACCGGCCTTGCGGGCGGGCCTGCATCAGGCGGCGATCACCTGTGCGCGATCGGTCGATTATGTAGGCGCCGGCACCGTTGAGTTCCTGGTTGCCGACGACCATTTCTATTTCATGGAGATGAATACGAGGCTTCAGGTCGAGCATCCGGTGACGGAAGCGGTCACCGGCCTCGATCTCGTGTCCTGGCAGTTGCGGGTGGCAGGCGGCGCGCCGCTGCCGCTGGCGCAGGAGGCGATCACCTGCGCGGGCCATGCCCTGGAGGCGCGTCTGTGTGCCGAGGATCCGGCCGGCGGCTTCCTGCCGAGCATCGGCCGGATCGAGCATCTGGCCTTGCCAGAGGGCCTCGCCGGCCTGCGGATCGACAGCGGCTTTCGCAGTGGTGACACCATCTCGATGCATTACGATTCCCTGCTCGCCAAGGTGATCGCCGCCGGCGTCGACCGCGCCGAAGCCATCGCCCGGCTCGGAGCGGGCCTCGATGCCGTCGAAGTGGTCGGGCCCCATACCAATCGGGATTTCCTTGCCGCCATCATCCGCCATCCGGCTTTTGCCGAAGGCGGGGTCGACACACGTTTCATCGAGCATCATCAGGCCGATCTGCTGGCACCAGCCCGGCATCTGTCAGACGAGGTGGTCGCAGCGGCGGCCTTCGTCGCCCTGCGGGCCTCCGAGCGCCTGGCCAAGGCGGCCGATCCGGCCGATCTCCATTCTCCCTGGGGCGAGACAGACGGCTGGCGCCTGTCCGGTTCGGCTCGCCGCAAGCTGGATCTGGCCTGGGGCGACACGCCGATCGGCGTCGATGCCGTCTGGCGGGCAGGGGGCTATGAACTGCATCTCGCCGATCGGGCCGTCATTGTCGAGGGCAACCTCGATGCCCAGGGAACGGCGAGGTTGCGCATCAGCGAGGGCGTGCTCAAGGCCCGTGCGGTCCTGTCCGGCGAAACCCTGACCCTTTTCGTGGACGGCCGATCCTATGCCTTCGGCCTGCGCGATCCCCGCAAGCCGCGCGGCGTCGAAAGCGAGGGGGCCGGCCGTATCATGTCGCCCATGCCTGGCCTGGTGCTGTCGGTTAGCGCGGCGGTGGGTACCGCGGTGGAGAAGGGGCAGGCCCTGGTGGTGATCGAAGCCATGAAGATGGAACACACCGTTTCCGCTCCGCGCGCCGGCGTCGTCAAGATGGTCGATGTCGCGGTGGGCGATCAGGTCGTCGCCGGCGCCGAACTGGTAGTGCTGGAGATCGAGCCGTGAGCCGGGCCGAACGCGTCGAGATTTTCGAGGTCGGTCCCCGCGACGGCCTCCAGAACGAAAGCCGGGTGTTACCGGTCGAGACCCGTATCGCCCTCATCCGCGACCTGGCGACAGCCGGGCTGCGTACGGTGGAGGCCGGCAGCTTCGTCTCGCCCAGGAACCTGCCGCAGATGGCGCAGACCGCTGACGTGCTGGCCGGGCTGTCCTCCTTGGCGGGACAGGTCGATCTACCCGTGCTGGTGCCCAATGCCCGTGGTTTTGCCGATGCACTCGCGGCCAAGGCCCGGCATATCGCCGTGTTTGCCGCCGCCTCCGAGAGCTTCAGCCGCCGCAACATCAATCGCAGCATCGAAGAGAGCCTCGACGAATATCGGCCGATCGTGACCGAGGCCCGGGCCAAGGGCCTGAAGGTGCGGGGCTATGTCAGCTGCGTGCTGGGCTGCCCCTATGAGGGACGGGTGGCTGTCTCCGCCGTGGTTTCGGTGGCGACAGTCCTGGCCGCGATGGGGTGCGAAGAGATTTCGCTCGGCGACACCATCGGTGTCGGTACGCCCGATGCGGCGCGGGCGATGACGGCGGCCGTGGCGCGCGAGATCGGCATCGAGCGCGTCGCCGTGCACTTCCACGACACCTATGGCCAGGCGCTCGCCAATGTCCTGGCCTGCCTGGAACTCGGCGTCACCGTGGTGGATTCCTCCGTCGCCGGCCTCGGCGGTTGTCCCTATGCGCCGGGGGCGAGCGGAAACCTGGCGACCGAGGATCTCGTTTACATGCTTGATGGCCTGGGCGTCGAAACCGGGGTCGATCTCGATAGGGTCGCGGCTGCCGGCAGGGCTGTCTGCACAGCGCTCGGCTCGGCCCCGCGCTCGCGCGCAGGGCAGGCCTTGGCGGCCAAGATAAAATAGCAGGGAGAGGGCTCATGTATGATGGCGGCCTGAACTTCAATCTCGGTGAGGACGTCGAGGAATTGCGCCGCATGGTGCAGCGCTTCGCAGCGGAGAGGATCGCGCCGCGGGCCGCCGCCATCGATCGCGACAATGCCTTTCCGCGCGATTTGTGGCCCGAACTCGGTGCCCTCGGCCTGCTCGGCATCACCGCCGAATCCGACTATGGCGGCTCGGGCATGGGCTATCTCGCCCATTGCGTCGCCATGGAGGAAATCAGCCGGGCCTCGGGCTCGGTGGGACTTTCCTACGGCGCCCATTCCAATCTGTGCGTCAACCAGCTCACCCGCCATGCCAATCGGGACCAGAAGCAGCGCTATCTGCCCAAGCTGATCTCGGGCGAGCATGTCGGCTCGCTGGCGATGTCGGAGGCCGGTTCCGGCTCGGATGTGGTGTCGATGAGCCTCAAGGCCGAGGCCCGTGAAGGCGGTTTTGTCCTCAACGGTACCAAGATGTGGATCACCAATGGCCCGGACGCCGACGTGCTGGTCGTCTATGCCAAGACCGATCCGGCCGCCGGGCCGAAGGGTATCTCCACCTTCATCGTCGAACGCGGTTTTGCCGGCTTCCGCACCTCGCCCAAGCTCGACAAGCTCGGCATGCGCGGCTCCAGTACCTGCGAGCTGGTGTTCGAGGATTGCTTCGTGCCTGCAGCCAACCTGCTCGGCAAGGTCGGCGATGGCGTGCGCATCCTGATGTCCGGCCTCGATTTCGAGAGGGTGGTATTGTCGGGCGGACCGATCGGGCTGATGGCCGCCTCTCTCGACCTCGTCGTGCCTTATGTGCATGAGCGCAAGCAGTTCGGCGAAGCCATCGGCACCTTCCAGCTGATGCAGGGCAAGCTCGCGGACATGTACACCCTCTACAATGCCTCGCGTGCCTATAGCTATGCGGTGGCCGCCGCCTGCGACCGCGGCGAGGTCGCGCGTAAGGATGCCGCCGGCTGCATCCTCTATTCGGCCGAAAATGCCACCAAGGTCGCGCTCGAGGCGATCCAGGCCCTGGGCGGCAATGGCTACATCAATGATTTTCCGGCCGGACGCCTTCTTCGTGACGCCAAGCTCTACGAGATTGGCGCCGGCACCTCCGAGATCCGGCGCATGCTGATCGGCCGCGAGATATTCCGCGAGACGAGCTGACAGCGCCGGACACGGGGTCATCCCGGACGCATCGCAGCACGCAATGATGCGCTGCAGTCAGACCAAACCAAAGGTTTGGTCCGGGGATCGCAAGCCGATTTTGGCTCATTCTCAGAGCGATCCCGGGTCTGCGAGGCAGCATTTCATGCCGCATCGCGCACGGAATGACCAGGAAGCCAGCCATCGCCGAGTTTTGACCCGACCAGACGCAACCTCACGCCAGCCGGACAGCAACAAGTCCTGGGAGCGCCCGCTCGATGACCAAGAAGACCACGCTTAGCCTGCACATTCCGGAAGCCCGCTTCCGGCCGGGCGATACGCCTGATTTCAGCTATCTCAACCTGCCGGGGGCGGGCGAGGCCCAGCGCCCGCCGGTGACTGCGGTCGCCTCCGAAACCCGGGACCTCGCCTTCGGCCTCGTCCGGGTGCTCGACGACGAGGGCAAGGCTGTCGGCCCCTGGGACCCCAAGCTCGACGCCGACACCTTGCGCAGGGCCCTGCGTGCCATGATGCTGACGCGCTATTTCGACGATCAGATGTTCAAGGCCCAGCGCCAGGGCAAGACCTCCTTCTACATGAAATGCACGGGCGAGGAGGCGGTGGCGGTCGGCCAGGCGTTGGCGCTGGAAGCCGGCGACATGTGCTTCCCGACCTACCGCCAGCAGGGCCTCCTGGTGGCGCGCAACTGGCCGTTGACCGACATGATGTCCCAGATCTATTCCAATGGGCAGGACCGGTTGAAGGGCCGGCAATTGCCGGTACTCTATTCGGCCAAGGAGGCCGGCTTCTTCTCCATCTCCGGCAATCTCGCCACCCAGGTGCCGCAGGCCGTCGGCTGGGCCATGGCTTCGGCCTATAAGCGCGATCGCCGCATCGCCGCGGCCTGGATCGGCGACGGCTCCTCCGCCGAGGGCGATTTCCATCACGGCATGGTGTTCGCCTCCGTCTATCACGCGCCGGTGCTGATCAATCTCGTCAACAATCAATGGGCGATCTCGTCCAGCCAGGGTGTCGCCGGCGGCGAGGAGGCGACTTTCGCCTCGCGTGCCATCGGTTTCGGCATGCCGGGCATCCGGGTCGACGGCAACGATCTGCTCGCCGTCTATGCCGTTACGCGCTGGGCTGCCGAACGGGCCCGCTCCAACCATGGCCCAACCCTGATCGAGCTCTTCACCTATCGCGTCGCCGCCCATTCCACCAGCGACGATCCCGGCCGCTACCGCCCGGGCGACGAGGAGAAATACTGGCCCTTCGGCGATCCGGTCGAGCGATTGAAGCGTCATCTCATCGGGCTGGGCGAATGGAACGAGGAGCGCCACCAGGCGCAGGCCAAGGAATTGCAGGCCGAAGTCAAGGCCGCCAATGCCGAGGCCCAGCGCCACGGCATTCTCAGCGACGGGCCGCATCACGGCACCGAAACCATGTTCGAGGACGTCTTCAAGGAAATGCCCTGGCATCTCAAGGAACAGCTGGCGGAACTCAACCGTTTCGAAGCCACCAAAGACGCCGCTCATAAGAAGGAGGGCGAATAATGCCCGCCATGAATATGGTGCAGGCCCTGAATTCGGCCATGGACGTCCTGCTCAGGAACGATCCCAACGTGCTGATCTTCGGCGAGGATGTCGGCTTCTTCGGCGGCGTGTTCCGCTGCACCGACGGCCTGCAGCAGCGCTACAGTTCGCAGCGCGTCTTCGATGCCCCCATCGCCGAGGGGGGCTTGATCGCCATCGCCATCGGCATGGGCGCCTATGGCCTCAGGCCGATCGTCGAGTGCCAGTTCGCCGATTACATCTATCCCGGCTTCGACCAGATCGTCTCGGAAGCGGCGCGCCTGCGCTACCGCTCGGGCGGAGAGTTCACCTCGCCGATCACCATCCGCTCGCCCTATGGCGGCGGCATTTTCGGCGGCCAGACCCATAGCCAGAGCCCGGAAGGCCTGTTCAGCCATGTCTGCGGCATCAAGACGGTGATCCCGTCCAACCCCTATGACGCCAAGGGGCTCTTGATCAGCGCGGTCGAGGATGACGACCCGGTCTTGTTCTTCGAGCCCAAGCGCCTCTACAACGGTCCCTTCGATGGCCATCACGACCGCCCGCTGAAGCCCTGGACCGACCAGGCCGGGGCCGACGTGCCGGCGGGACACTACAAGGTACCGCTCGGCAAGGCTGCGATCGCACGGGAGGGCAGCGAACTTACCATCCTGGCCTATGGCACCATGGTGCATGTCGCGCTCACGGCGACGCAGGAGACCGGCATCGATGCCGAGATCATCGATCTCAGGACGATCCTGCCTGTCGACATCGAGACGATCGAGGAATCGGTGAAGAAGACCGGCCGCTGCCTGATCGTGCATGAGGCGACACGGACGGGCGGTTTCGGTGCAGAATTGTCGGCACTGGTGCAGGAACGCTGCTTCCACCATCTCGAAGCGCCGATCGAGCGCGTCACCGGCTGGGACACGCCCTATCCGCATACGTTCGAATGGCAGTATTTCCCGGGGCCGAAGCGGGTCGGGGAAGGCATGCGCAAAGTGATGGCAGGCTGAGGGAAACGATCATGAGCAATTTCGTGTTCAAATTGCCGGACGTCGGCGAAGGCATCGCCCAGGCCGAGATCGTCGCCTGGCACGCGGAGATCGGCCAGGAGATCCAGGAGGACGATCCGCTCGTCGATGTGATGACCGACAAGGCGACGGTGGAGATCACCTCGCCCGTTTCGGGGCGCATCCTCTCGCGTCATGCCGAGGTCGGCGTGATGGCCTCGATCGGCAGCGAATTGGTGGTGATCGATACCGGCGGCAAGCCCGAGGCTCCCGCCGCCGAACCGGCACCTGTTCCAACATCAGCGCCGACCAAGCCCGCCAAGGCGCCGGCCAAGGCTGCTCCGGCTCCGGCGCGGGTCGCCGCTCCGGTTGCCGTGTCGCCCTCGGCGGCCGCCCCGGTTGGGTCGGGCAAGGTGCTGGCGGCGCCCGCCGTGCGTGCCCGATTGGCCGCCCTCGGGCTTGACGGCAGCACGATCCGCGGCAGTGGTCCCGAGGGGCGCATCGAGCATGCCGATCTCGACGACTATCTGACCCGCAGCCAGCCCCAGTCCCAGGCTGTGCCCCCGGCTCCGACGGCCCGCCCGCCTGTGCCGCCCCCGCCCACGGCCGGCGATGAGGGCATCGAGGATATCAAGGTGATCGGCCTGCGCCGCCAGATCGCCGAACGCATGCTGGAAGCCAAGCGCAGCGTGCCGCATTTCACCTATGTGGAGGAGATCGACGTCACCGCCCTCGAAGCGGCGCGCGCCGAGATCAACACCGCAGCCGTCGGCTGGCCGAAGCTGACCCTGCTGCCCTTCCTGATCAAGGCCATGGTGCGCGGCATCGCCCAGCATCCCATCGTCAATGCCCGCTACGATGCCGACGCCGCGGTGATCCGCCGCTACAATGCCGCGCATATCGGCGTGGCGACGCAGACGCCGCGTGGCCTGGTGGTGCCGGTGATCCGCCATGCCGAATTGCTGACCCTGCACCAGCTCGCCACCGAGATTGCCAAGCTCAGCGAACTCGCCAGGGCCGGCAAGGCGAGCCGCGAGGTGCTGACCGGCTCGACCATCACGGTGTCGAGCCTCGGAGCGCTCGGCGGCATCGCCGCGACGCCGATCATCAATCCGCCCGAGGTCGCCATCGTCGGCGTCAACAAGATCGTCGAGCGACCCGTGGTGAAGGACGGGCAGATCGTCGTCGCCAAGCTGATGAACCTGTCGTCCTCCTTCGATCACCGCATCGTCGACGGCTTCGATGCCGCCGCCTTCATCAAGACGGTGAAGGGAGAATTGGAGGCGCCGGTTCGGCTGATGGTGTGAGCTTTCCAGATCGGGTTCCGAAGATGTCGGAGCATCCGAACCCGATCAGAACAGCGTTTGCAGCCAGTTGAGCCCCAAGGCACCGGGCGCCAGCACGCCGAAGGCCCAGATCACGGCCGAGGCGGCATTCACGAGCTGGAAGCTCAGCGCCGGCATTTCGCAGATGCCGGCCACCAGCGGCACCGAGGCCCTGAGCGGCCCGAGGAAGCGGCCGAAGAAGACGCCGAGCGCCCCCCATTTCTCGAAGAAGCGATGGCCGCGCGGCAGCAGGTCCGGATAGCGTGTGAGCGGCCAATAATGGGCCACGCGATGCTCGAGCTTCAGGCCGATCCAATAGGACAGCCAATCGCCGAGAAAGGCTCCTAGCGCCGCCGCCGCCCAGAAGGGCCAGAGCGACATGCCGCTTTCGCCGATCAGGAAGCCGATCCCGAGCAGGATGACGGTTGACGGCAGCAGGAGTGAGATGAAGGCGAGTGATTCCCCGAAGGCCAGCAGCAACACGACGAGAGTACCCCAGCCTTCATGCGCGCGAACGAAGGCGATGATGGGCTGGGAGATGTCAGCGATTGTCATGGGAGACGTGCGGAAACCAAAGCATCGAATTCGCGAGATATTTGGCTGATATCGATGCTTGGGTTCGAAAATGTGGCGCGCCCTAGAAGCCGAAGATGAGAACTGGAATATGGTCATTCCGCGTTGCAGGCAAGATGCACCATCGGCCTCGGCGTCAGAACTCTGAAATCGCGGGTATTCTACCAGCGACGTTCACGGGAAAAGATTCAGACCTTTAGCAATATGACTAACAGCGCGGCATAGGTCAGACCAAAATTGACGGCCATAATCCACTTAAGGATCTTGACGTCTGCCTTGAGCTTTTCCCAATCGTCGTTGACGGACCGCCACAGTTCCATTTTGCACTCCCAGGATGCCGAGAAGGCCAACAGAATTTAGCACCAAAGTCGCTATCGAGACAGGCACTGCATATCAGACGTGCGCGTTGTGCTCCCGTACTTCATCTTCGATTTGAGCAACGAGTTTATCGAGTTGGCTCTCTTCGAAAATTTCTGGCTGGTTCGGAGCCTGTTCAAGGATGGCGATGGCTTTGCGATAAGCGTCTTGCAATGTCGGATTGTCCGGCGCGCCAACAATAAAGTGAGGCTTGAACGGCTCGGTTTTGCCGCCAGCGACGACGGCTGACAGATGGCCAAGCCATTCGCGAGCCTTACTCTTGATGCCATCGGCATCCGCAAGATCGAACGAAAGTGGCTCATAGACATGCCACTGGCCGTTCTTCCATGCGTACTTGAAGACAATATCGTCCAGGCCACCGCTGATGGACTTTTCTTGAAGATGTTGTGCGAGGTCGCGTTCTTCGAGTTTCTGACGAACAGGACGCCAAACGTCGTCATCGGAACGGCGGGCACGATGTAGCGCATCGTATCGCGACACGTATCGGTCAAAGAGGCGGTTCAACGCCTCGTCCGGATCAGCGGTCAGCCCGGTGCCGCACTGCGACCATTGTAGAGAGCTGTCGTCGGGCGGCACGGCGCGGCGCGCGATTACCGCGGCATCGCCCTCGCTTTTCAATAGGCCCGCCTCCTGTTCGCATTTGGCAGTAAGTTGTAGGCCTTTCCGCACGGCGGCCATCGACGAAAGGAAGGCTTTGCGATCAATGTCGGGGAAAACGCCCTTCAGGCGGCCAATGGTGCCGCGCATTTTGAAACGAACCACTCCCATAGACGGCACAAAGAGGACAACGCCTACGTTGACGAACTCACCCGTCATCACATCGTGGACGTATCGAAGTAGCGTGTAGCTATAAGCCGCCTTGCTTGTCATAAGAGCACCCGCTTCACTTCCTCGAGAACCGCGTCAATGTTGTCTCTCGCGTCCTTGATCAGCTTGATCGCGGCTGCGGCAGTCGCCTCCACATTGATCCATTCGGCTGGGAGAGCCGTTTCATAGCCCGCGATCCGGGCGTCCGACAAGGCTGCCCATGCCGCACGGATCGGAGCGTAATCAACGATACGCCCTTTCAGGCCGGCCCGGAATATATGATTCCCATTGGTTTCCATGGATTTAAGGCCGCCCAAGGACCATGGGGGCTGCCATCCTATAATGAGGCCATGCGAGAATGCCAACTCGTGGTCGAAAATACGAAGCTCGTCCCCACGCACCAAGCAGTTCGGATTATCGGATCGCCGATCCGGGTTCTGAATGATCGCGTCGAAAACGAATATGCTGACCGCTGTCGGCAGCATTATGTCGGAAATCAAATTCCCTGGAGTCCAAATCCCGAACTGTCCGGTCATGAAACGCGAGCCGAACGCGACCGGGGAGCTTCCCCCCACCTTCGCTCGTTCGTTCGCATCAGGGACTGTCGCGACCCATTGGGCAGGAACGTCAATCAAGAAAGGTTCAGGCACCGGCAGGCCGAGATCTCCCGCGAGGCAGGCGCCGATGACCTCTCTCGCCAGATTGATATTGCCCTGATCGCATCCGCCGGAAAACTTGGCAACCACGTCCTCGGTGGAGCCATCGTCTGTCTCGCAAGTGATGAAAAGCGGTCCAGTCCGGCCGCGTGTTACAGGGCGATTATACTGGATCGGTGAGACACGTTTCAGCACGCCTGACGCCCATTCCCCTGCGCTTGTGGTTTCAGATTCTGGCCAACTATGCCCTGCTGCTCGGCAAGCGCCAGTAATTCTTGAGAGAAGCACTCTTCCGCGATGAGTATGACGAAACAACCCTCTTTGTGCGAGCCGCGGCGCGAGATAGAATCAATGAGAGGCTACGGTTAGGGCCGAAGCTTATAATGCCGCCGAAATGAATTGCACCAGTCCGTCTAGACTAGATGACATTCCGAGGAACGCCTTTGGCAGCATCTTCGATCAGACGCTGCTTTCCGGCCACGCGAAATGAAATTTTCCAGCGTAATATTCGTGATAGAGGAAATTCAAATCACTCTCCCAATCGCGAATGGCTGCGATCATACGGGCGTCGCGCCGGCGTTTGGCATTTCGAGTAAGCGCCGCCATTGTTTCGGCGAGTTTGCGCAGCCGCGCTACAGTGGAGGGCTCTCCCCATTCGTTGAGGTAATTGCGTTCAAAGGCTGGCGGAATTGGTCCTCTGAAGATCTCCGAAAGTATCTTTTCTCTAATCCCCTGTGGTTCCCCCTCCGTGTTGCCAACGCGATATCCCATATAGTGAAGTACACCATCCTTAACCCAATCTTCAGTATCAAGGTCCCTGGATCCGGGGCTGGCGTCGGTAGAGGGCCAAGCAAATTCACCGTCAGGGTTTTTGGGGTCCGGGCGGCGGCGTATCCACTCTCGCTTAATCGCGTCTAGAACACGCTGTGCCAATGCGTGCTGGTTGCGCTTGCGGCCATCTCCCAGAATACGAATTGCGTTCCGCCACAGATTAACGGTATCGCGCATCTTCATCTTTGGAATGTTCTCAATGATCTTTGACATTGCGGGGAACGGAGAGTCTAAATGAGGCTAGGGTAGTTGGATAGTTAACACTGACGACCGAGGAATTCTAAATGCTTCCTCCAGGTGGCTGGGGCCCAATGACTGGCTCGGGTCGAAGCGGATCAATTGCGGATAACCAGGCTCTTTGCGCTCCCGCTCAAGCGTGGTGACGATGTCCTCGCTGCGATAGCCGAAACGCGATCGAGCGCCGGCGAGAAGCGCGACCAAGTGTCGACAATGGTGAGAATGCGCGGTTTCGATCTTGCGTCAAGCTTCGCACGGCCATCAGCAACGCTGAGATCGCCCGCAGAGCTACGGCGAGCTTGGTGGCCACCATCAGATCCCGCCACCCTGCCGTCACCAGAATGGTATTCGGTTCTTCATCAGAGTGCCGAACGAATACGACGAGATGTTCGCCGCCGGGGCGGCAACGTTGGCGAAGCCAGTTTTTCACCCGTTTTTGCCAACCGCGTGGCTGTCACGTTGTCGGTCACAACGCGGGAGGGAGTGCTGGTCGCGTGTCGATAGATTTTCCGGCCCGCCTCCCCTGATGTTGAGGCGTTGTTGATATGGCTACCAGTTTGGACTGGTTTGCCCAGAATTCCTTTGATATCGTCCCAACAACAGGGTGGGGTTCAACAATGGCGGAAACGCCGGATCAAGCCATGACCGTGCGGGACGTGGCAGGCTATCTGAACGTCGATGAAAAGACCGTGTATCGGCTCGCGAAGCGCGGGGGTCTTCCCGGCTTCAAGGTGGCCGGCGCATGGCGTTTCAAGAGACTGGACCTCGACAACTGGATTGATGCGCAGAAAAGAGCTGCGCAAGCGAAGATGTGAGCGGAGGATGATCTTCGGGCTCGCGATCGATGCGTTGTATGCTCCGACAACAGCGGGTTATAGGTCGGTGAACTGGGGGGAAGTACGTGAAGGCTTTCGAATTTGATCACGATCTGATTGACGCCTATGCCCGGTTTTCACGTTCGTTCAGCACCATCCGCGCAAACGACCTGCGCACAGAGGTTGAAGCCGAATACGAGGCCGGCCGGTTTTGGCCGGACAGTCTGCTTTCCCTGAACCCTCGATACAGGCAGGGGCCGACCGTTGATGACCTCGTCGCATCCGGTGATCTGGACGAGGCGACAGGCAAGATTTTCAGGTTCGGTCCAAACCCGATCCGGTTCCATCGCCACCAGGCCCAATCGATCGCCAAAGTCAGGATGGGCCACGGCTTTGTCGTAACCACGGGTACCGGCTCGGGGAAATCGCTCTGCTTCTTCGTGCCAGTGGTGGACACGATCGTGCGGGCGCTCAAGGCGGGTGGGTCGCATCGGACGCGTGCCATCATCGTCTATCCGATGAACGCGCTGGCCAATAGCCAGATCAAGGAGATCGAAAAGTTCATCTCGCAGTCGGGGCTGCCTGAAAACCTCAAGCCCGTGGTCAAGCGTTACACAGGCCAGGAAGATCGTGAACAGCGTCAGCGAATTGCAGACAATCCCCCTGACATCCTGCTGACAAACTTCATGATGGCGGAACTGCTTCTGACCAGGCAGGACGAGTTGGATGCTCAGGTCATCGGCAATGCTTCCGGGCTAGAATTTATCGTTCTCGACGAACTTCACACCTATCGTGGGCGGCAGGGCGCTGACGTGGCAATTCTCGTTCGCCGTTTGCGCAATCGCTGCGCGCCGACAAAAGCGCCAATCTGCATCGGAACCTCGGCCACGATGGCAAGCGAGGGCTCGGATGAGAGCAAGGCGCAGGCGGTTGCGAGCGTTGCCTCCCAACTATTCGGTGCTCAGATCGGCCCGGATGCAGTGATCGATGAGGCTTTGCAGCGTGCCACGGATGATACGCTGACACTCGAGCATGTCCGGCCGCAATTGGCCTCTGCGCTGACGGCGCCGCTGCCGGAGATCATGACAGACGAGATGCTGCTGAAGCATCCACTGGCCGTTTGGGCGGAACTTGCCATCGGGCTCAAGGACGAACAGGAATTGCGTCGTCAGAATCCGATACCCTTTGGTGAGGCGGTCGAACGGCTTTCGCAGGATAGTGGTGTCGAGCCTGAGACCTGCCGCGAGGCCTTTGAGCGCTTTCTGACCCGTGTGAGCCTTCCAGAAACCGAACGTGGTGGAACGGGCTCGGGAGCGTTCCTGGCTTTCAAGCTCCATCGTTTCATATCGGGCGCGGGCGAAATCTTCACCACGCTATCGGCCCGTCCGCGACGGGTGTTATTCGAAGGGCAGCTAGAGGATCCGCAAGCGCCGGGAAACCGCCTCTATCCCACCCGTTTCTGCCGCGATTGCGGACAGGAGGTGCATGTCGTCACCAGAACGGAAGACGCCGATGGATTTCATTTCTTGCCGCGGAACATCGATGACACGCCGCTCGACAGCGAGGATGGCGACGTTGCCGGCTATCTTACTCCTGTCGGAGATGGCGATTTTGAATATGCCTTCGACGGCAGTATCGAGACCTACCCTGAAGACTGGAAGGAGGAACGCAATGGCGTTGAACGCTTGCGGTCCAACTACAAGAAGAGGATGCCCGAACGTCTGAGTATTGGGCCGGATGGGCGCAATCGTGCTGATGGGGCGGAATTCTGGTTCCTGCCAGGGAAATTCGGATTCTGCCCTTGCTGCCAGAACCAGGCGCAGCCACGGATGCGCGAGCGCGGCAAACTCCCCGGCCTTTCCGGTGAAGGGCGCAGCTCGGCGACAACACTCCTGGTCTCGAGCGCTCTCGAATGGATGAACAGCGAAAACAGTGGCGTCCCGCCTGAGAAACGCAAACTTCTCGGCTTTACCGACAACCGACAGGATGCCGCGCTTCAGGCCGGACATTTCAACGATTTTCTCTTCGTCAGCCTGTTACGTGGCGCAATTCTGCGAGCGGTCCTGGACGCTGGGTCAGACGGGCTCAGCGAGGATGATTTCGGGCTCAAAGCGGTTCGCGCGCTCGGGTTTACTGCTGCGAACCGACAAGCGCTGGTTCACTGGATGCTGGAGCCCGATGCTGGCGCGGTCATTCGCGAGGACTCTCAACGCGCCCTGGCAAAGGTGTTGGCGCACCGTGTGTGGAGCGACCTGCGGCGCGGATGGCGCTATACCAACCCCAGCCTTGCCGAGCTCAAGCTGATCAAGGTCGAGTTCATCGGGCTCGACGATGTCGCCGAGGATGTGTCGGCGTTGACCGCCGTCCTACCGTCATTGTCAGACCTGGATGTCGAAGGGCGACGAAAGGTTCTGTATTCAATCCTGCATTTCCTGCTCGAAGGGCTGGCCGTCAACACGGAAGCTCTGGACCGGACGGTACTCGACGGCGTCAGCCTGAAGTCCCGCAACCTCTTGCGCACTCCCTGGGCGATGGATCAGCGGGAAATGCCACGCGGGCACACCACACTGCTCCTGCAAGCGCCTGGCAAGGATCGGGTCGGGCTTCGTGAAGAGCAGACGATCCTGCGAGCAGGTCACAATTCCCGTCTCGGCCGTCTGATCAATCGCAAGTCAATGATCGGCGCCAAGCTGAAGAAGGACGACTACCTGGCAGCGGTGTCTGGGCTCTTGGAGTTGCTGGCCAGTGAAGGGCTCGTCACGCCCGTGGAGGTAGAGGCCGGACTCCGTGGTTGGCGGCTGGCTCCATCAGCGGTTCGTATTGTGCCGGGCCCCGCTGCATTGGGCCAGGAGACGAAGGGCAACCAATATTTCCTCGGCCTCTATTCCGCGATTGCCGACGACCTGAAGGACGGCCGGAGCAGCTATTGGGGGCTCGAAGGCCGAGAACACACCGCACAGGTATCGCAAAAGCAACGGGAGTGGCGCGAGTGGCGGTTCCGGTTCGAGGTCGACGATCTCGAACGAATGAAGGAAAATGCGGCCGAGATGAAGAATGCCGGCGAGACAAACCAGCTCCTGCCTGCGCTGTTTTGTTCGCCCACGATGGAACTCGGCGTCGACATTTCCTCGATGAATGCGGTCTATCTGCGCAATGTGCCGCCCACGCCGGCTAACTATGCCCAGCGGGCCGGACGCGCCGGACGCTCGGGTCAGGCAGCAGTGATCGTTACCTATTGTGCGGCGCAGTCACCGCATGACCAGTATTTCTTCACCCGTCGCAACGAGATGGTTGCAGGCGTGGTGCGCCCACCGGCGCTCGACATCACCAATGAAGAACTCGTGCGTTCACATCTGCATGCTGTCTGGCTGGCGGAATCAAAACTGGCTCTTTCCCCTGATATTCCCCAGATCCTCGACCTGACCCAGGAGAAATATCCGCTGAAGCAGGAAGTGCTGGATACCATCCGGCAGCCGTCTTTGGTGGCAACCTGCCGCGCACCCATGAAGCAGGTGTTGGATCAGATCCTCGCCTCGGTTGGCGGCGTCAAGCCTGCCTGGCTTGGCGATCCAGATGAATTCATCGTCACGGTTGCAACGAAAGCGCCTGACGAACTCGATGCGGCCTTCGACAGATGGCGGGAACTCTATCACTCCGCCCGCAGCCAGCTTGCCGAAGCCAATGCCAAATCCATGATTGCCGGCCTATCGAAAGCGGATCGACAGAAGAACAAGGCCGCACAGATGCAGGCGACCGATCAGATCGCCATTCTGGAGCAGGGCAAGGCGTCGAATGGCTCGGACTTCTACTCCTATCGCTATCTGGCTACCGAAGGATTCCTGCCGGGTTACAATTTCCCGCGTTTGCCGCTGTATGCCTTCGTGCCTGGGGAGGGCACAGCAGGATCATTCCTTCAGCGTGCCCGCTTCCTCGCCATCTCGGAGTTTGGTCCGCGTAGCCTGATCTATCACGAAGGCCGCGCCTATCGGGTGATGAAGGCCAAGCTGCCCCCCGAGGTGCGCACCGGCGACGGTTCGGAACTCGCGACCAAGGACATTTTCATCTGCTCGAGCTGCGGCGCATGTCACGAAGGTGAGGTCGAACGTTGTCACGCCTGTAATGTGCCGATGGCAGGGGCGGTGCCAGTCAAGAGCACACTGCGTATCGACAATGTCGAGGCGGCCCCTGCCGAACGTATTACTGCCAACGATGAAGAGCGGGTTAGGCAAGGTTTCGATATCCAGACTGTGTTCTCCTGGCCGCGCAAGGTAACCGAGGCGGAGTTCCGCTGCGACGACGTCTCTGTGCTGGCGCTGCAATATGCCAACAGCGCCGAAATCAGCCGGATCAACAAGGGATTGAAGCGGCGCAAGGACCGGACGGTGCTTGGCTTCAATATTGATCCGCGCACCGGCTATTGGGCGAAGGCTGAAGACGAAGATCAGGACGTCGATACTCCACCTGATGTTGTGAAACCTGTGCGGATCGTGCCGATCGTCCGTGATCGCAAGAACGCGCTTCTTGTGCGGTTCAAGGAGCCGGAGACTCTACATCCGGAGACGATTGCCACTGTCCAACATGCCCTGTTGCGCGGGATTGAGCTGGAATTCCAACTGGAGGAAGGTGAGGTTCTTGGCGAACCTTTGCCTGCACGGGACAATCGGCGCTCGATCTTGACCTATGAAGCCACAGAGGGTGGGGCGGGCGTCCTCAATCGGCTGATTGACGATCCGAAGGCGCTTGGCCGGGTGGCCCGGGCGGCGCTCATGCTCATGCACTTTGACAATGTCGACGCCGCCATCGCCGCAGGTGACGCCTCGCTCCTGGCCGACAACTCTGATGCTGCCTGCGTCCGAGGCTGTTACCGGTGCTTGCTTTCCTACTTCAATCAGCCAGATCATGAATTGATCGACCGCACGAGCGAAGAAGCCAGGCAGATGTTGGTGGACCTGGCACGCGGTGAAGTGCGTGTCGTCTCGTCGGCGCGAGAGGATAACGAGGCTGAGGGGTGGGATGCCGTGTTCAAGCAGGCCAGCATACCACAGCCAGACGCAAAACCGGCGACCTTGGGGGAGCAGGAATTCCCCTTCGTCTGGCGTACTAACCGGGTCGCCGCAACAACCGAAGCACTGAGTGATGCGGCGCGAGCATATGCCGATGATATGGGCTGGTCGCTGTTCGCGCTGCCACAAGATATGGAGGCGGACCTGCCGACCGAATTCGTCGCGGCCCTGAAGGAGTAAGCGCATGACCGTCAATTTTGCTCCGGGCGATCTTGTCCGTGCCCGCGGTCGTGAATGGGTTGCCCTGCCGGCTCCGCGTGAAGGCACTCTCGCGCTGCGCCCGTTGTCTGGTGGGGAAAGCGATGCGGTGATCCTCGATCCGCAACTGGAGATTCTTCCAGTTGAACCCGCGCGCTTCGACCTGCCGGCAGATGCACGCCACACCGTCCAGGCGAAAGCGGCACTATTGGCGGACGCTCTTCGCCTCACGCTACGCCGAGGCGCAGGCCCGTTCCGCTCCGCCGCACAGCTCGCATTCGAACCGCGCGTTTATCAGCTCGTGCCCTTGCTGATGGCGCTTCGGCTGCAGGTGCCGCGCCTGCTGATCGCTGACGACGTCGGCATCGGCAAGACCATCGAGGCTGGCCTGATCCTGCGCGAGTTGATGGATCGGGGTGAGGTGGACGCTTTCTCGATCCTCTGCCCGCCGCATCTGGTCGAACAATGGGTGATCGAACTCAAATCTCGTTTTGGCATCGACGCTGTCGCGGTTACGTCAGGGAGCGCGGCTCGGCTCGAACGTGGCCTACCACTGTCGCAGACCTTGTTTGACGCCTATCCCTACACGGTGGTCAGCCTCGACTACATCAAGGCCGAAAAACGCCGGGAAGGTTTTGCGCGCGCGTGCCCGGATTTCGTGATCGTGGACGAGGCCCACGCCTGCGTCGGAACCGGCGCGGGCAAACAGCAGCGCTTCGAGCTTTTGTCCGGTCTGGCGAAGGACCCCGAGCGCCGTATGGTTCTGCTGACGGCCACGCCGCACTCGGGGGATGAAGAAGCGTTCGGCCGGCTCCTGTCGCTGATCGATCCATCATTCGTTTCGATGAACTTCGATGACGCGAAATACCGTGAGCGGCTGGCTCGGCATTTTGTCCAGCGTCGGCGCATCGATCTCGTCTCGGGCGAATGGCACGAAGAGCGCGCCTTCCCCAAACACGAAACCACAGAGTTCCCGTATCGGCTCTCGCAGGCGCATCTCGGGTTTCAGGAGGCCGTTCTCGACTATTGCCTCGGCGTGGTGTCCCGCGCTGGCGACACCCAGAGGGACCGCAGGCTTGCCTTCTGGGGCACCTTGGCCCTGATGCGCTGTGTCGGTTCATCGCCGGCGGCCGCACTCGGCGCGCTGCGCAACCGCATGGCCAGCGAGACCGACCGGTTGGAGCCGCAGATCTATGATGACGATGGCGATGACGAGGATGCCGTCGATCTTGAGCCAGGGACGAGCTTTGCCGCCGACCCGTCGCTTCTTGCGCTCGTTGATCAGGCCGCAGCCCTAGTCACGCAACCCGATCCTAAAATGGATGCGCTGATCGGCGTGTTGAAGCCGCTCCTGAAACAGGGGGCTAACCCGGTTGTCTTCTGCCGGTATCTGGCGACAGCCGACTATATCCGTGATGGCCTGCGCCGAGCCTTCCCGAAGCTGACGATCGAGGCGGTGACCGGTGTTCTGACGCCGGACGAGCGTCGTGACCGCGTGGCCGATATGGCTGTCGGCGACGGCGAGAACAGCAATCAGCGGCTGCTCGTCGCGACCGACTGTTTGTCCGAGGGTATCAATCTCCAGCAGATGTTCGACACGGTCATCCATTATGACCTCTGCTGGAACCCGACCCGCCACCAGCAGCGCGAAGGGCGCGTGAACCGATTCGGGCAGCCAGCGGGTGTTGTGTATTCCTTAATGATGTTCTCGCCCGACAGCGCTATCGATGGTGCGGTGCTTGACGTCATTTTGCGCAAGGCCGAGGAAATCAGGAAAACGACCGGCGTCACCGTACCGCTACCGGATGAGCGCGGGCCTGTTACCGACGCGCTGATGGCTTCGATGATGTTGCGCCGGGGCGGGACGAAACAGTTGGCGCTAGACCTCCGCCTCGATGACGGAACGAAGGCAATGGAAGCGCGCTGGCGTGACGCTTCCGAGAACGAGAAAAAGTCTCGCGCCCGCTTTGCGCAGAACGCTATGAAGCCGCAGGAGGTCGCGCCGGAATGGGAGAAAGTGCGCAACTTCCTCGGTTCGCCCGAGGATGCACGCGCCTTTGTCGAAGCGGCCATGGCCCGCTTCGGCGTTCCCCTGGAACCAAAGAAATCCCTGCTGCTGGCTCATGCCCACGGCCTGGATGCCGGTTTGCGCGAGCGCCTCGAACAACACAATCTGAAGGGTTCGGTGCGCCTGGCTCTGGCGGAGCCGGTTCCGTCGGGTGCAACGCTTTTGACCCGAACCCATCCCTTGACCGCGACGCTAGCCGAATCCTTGGTCGAGGCATCGCTTGATCCCGAAGCGCTCGCGTCGCTTGGCATCGGGCGCGTCGGGGCCTGGCCGACGGACGCCGTCGCCAAGGTGACACGCATCCTGCTGCTCAGGATCCGCTACAAGCTCACCATCCATGGGCGACGCGAACGGCTGCTTCTGGCCGAGGAAGCGGCTCTTGTCGCCCTGCAAGGCGGCGAGATCGTCGCGACTGGTGACGACGCCCGTGCCCTGCTGGCCGCTCCGGCGACCGCCGATCTTGCGCAGTCCGCCCGAGAGCGATTCATCGCCAAAGCCCATGATGAACTCCAGGCCCAGATTTCCGGGCCGCTCGCGGACTTCGTTCGGCAGCGGGCCGAGGCCTTGATGGAAGACCACGCCCGCCTTCGCGCCGCTGCTGGCACCGGTGCACGCGTCACAGTCGAGGCAGTGATCCTGCCCGATGTTATCGGCCTCTTCACCCTTCTGCCGAACGAGGGCTGATCCATGGCGCGCAAACCCGTCATCGACATGTCCGCATGGCCCTCCCTTACGCTTGAGGGGAACCTGATCGCGCCCGCCATGGTCGCCCAGATCGCCGCACCGAGCGAGACCGACGATACCAAGGCCAGCTACCGCATCCGCAAAGGCCTGACGATCCGCGAGGAAATCTCGACGGCTTTCCGCGTCGGCCAGTCTCATTTCGACGCCTTCGCCAAGATCGCAAACCCCTCGGCCGATGCAACGCGGCGCTTCGTCAAAGCCTTCCTGACCGAAACCTTCGGCTTTGACGATCTCGCATTAGGCAACGGCGTCACCGCCTTCATTGCAGGTGGCCGCGTGCCTGTCGTCGTTGTCCCGCCAACAGAGGATAAGCTCGACCGCCGCAGCCCGACTCTGTCGGTCGATCGCTCCCGCTCGCCCGCTTTCGCGCTGCAGGATTACCTCAACGACCATGACGATGCGCTCTGGGGGCTGGTGACCAATGGCGCCCTGATCCGCCTGATGCGCGACAACGCTTCGCTCACCCGGCCCGCCTATATCGAGGCTGACCTCGCGCAGATCTTCACCAATGAGGACGCTGCCTCCTTCTCCACCCTTTGGCTCCTGATCCACCGCACCCGCTTTGGTGTCGCTGGCACCCCCACTACCGATTGCGCGCTGGAACGCTGGCGTGATGCGGGGTCGAAGGAGGGCGAAGCCGCCCGTGACAAGCTGGCCGGCCAGGTAGAAAAGGCCCTGAAAACCCTCGGCTCCGGCTTCTTGGAAGCCAACCCCGACCTTGCCGCACGTCTGGCCTCGGGCGAAGTGAACCTGACGGAATGGTTCAACGAGCTTCTACGCCTCGTCTACCGCCTGATCTTCCTGATGGTAGCCGAAGATCGCAACCTCCTTCACCCCGAGAACGCTCCCGCTGATGCCCGCAAGCTTTATGCCGAAGGCTACAGCCTCGCCCACCTGCGTACCCAGTGTTTCCGCGCGGCGACCTGGGACAAGCACCATGACCGCTTTGAGGGGATAAAGGTCGTCTTCCACGCGCTCGCGGAAGGCCAACCCGCCCTCGCGCTCCCCGCACTCGGCGGGCTCTTCGCGGCGGACCGTCTGCCGCACTTGGAATCCGCCCGCCTGCGCAACCGCGCCTTCATGGAGGCGCTCTACCGCCTCTCCTGGCTTGCCGACAAATCAAGCATGATCCCCGTCAACTGGCGCGCGATGGAAACCGAAGAACTGGGTTCCGTCTACGAGTCCCTCCTCGAACTGCAGCCCCAACTGGGTGACGACGGCAAGATGCTGCTCTTTGCGTCCGAAGCCGCCGAGCAGAAGGGCAACCAACGCAAGACCACCGGCTCCTACTACACGCCCGACAGCCTTGTTCAGGCGCTGCTCGACACCGCGCTCGATCCCGTACTCGACAAGACAGAGGCAGAGGCGGACGAGCCCGCCAAGGCCCTTCTGAAGCTGTCGGTCATCGACCCCGCATGTGGTTCGGGCCACTTCCTTCTGGCCGCCGCCCGCCGGACCGCCACGAGACTTGCCCGCATCCGGGCTGAGGGTACGCCCTCGCTCGGGGATTTCCGACATGCCCTGCGCGACGTCGCCCGCTGCTGCATCCATGGCGTGGACCGCAACCCGATGGCGGTGGAGCTGACCAAGGTCGCGCTCTGGATCGAGACGGTGGATCCCGGCCTTCCCCTCGGTTTCTTCGACGCGCAGATCCGTTGCGGTGACGCACTGCTGGGGGTGTTCGATCTGAAAGTGCTGCAGGACGGAATCCCCGACGCCGCCTACAAGCCTCTGACAGGTGACGACAAGGAAACCGCGAAATACTACCTCAAGGCCAATCGCGATGCGACGGCGGGGCAAGGCGGGTTCGATTTTGGCACCGGCCAAGCGTCTTTGCCGGCGATGAAACCGCTGGCGCTGGATTTCTCGGGCTTCCGCGATCTCCCCGAGGATACGGTCGAGCAGATCGGGGCCAAGGCCAAGCGGTTCAAGGAACTGCGTAAGGGGCAAACCTTTGTCCGCGCCAAGGCGGCGGCGGACCTTTATATGTCAGCCTTCCTTCTGCCCAAGGTCGGCGGCGCACCGGCGGGGGCTTCGGCCCGTACCGTGCCGACGACCGAAGAGACTTGGATGGCCCTCAATCAGGGCAAGATTCGCAACGTCATGATAGACGCGCCGAAGGCTGCCCGCCAGGCGCGCGCTTTTCACTGGCCGCTGGAATTCCCTGACATCATGCAGCGCGGTGGGTTCGACGTGGTGGTGGGCAACCCGCCGTGGGAGCGGATCAAGCTGCAGGAGCAGGAGTTCTTCGCCAGCCGCTCGCCAGAAATTGCTGGTGCCCAGAACAAATCGGAACGAAGCAAGCTGATCAAGGCGCTTGCAACAGCACTTGAGGGAAGCTCCGAACACGCATTGCATCTCGCCTTTGAGACCGCCAAGCGCGAGGCAGAGGCGACCAGCGAGTTCGTCCGAGTGCCGGGTGAGGATGGAGGTCGTTTTGCCCTGACCGGCAGAGGTGACGTTAACACGTATGCCCTTTTTGCTGAGCTCTTCGCCAAATTGGCCAGACATCGCGCCGGCGTTATCGTGCCGACAGGTGTTGCAACCGATGCAACTACTGCACCGTTTTTCGCACATCTAGTTTCCGAGAGGCGGCTAGCACAACTGGTAGATTTCGAGAATTCTGCACCGCTTTTTGTCGGCGTGCATCGTAGCTTCAAGTTTAGTTTGCTAACACTTGGCCACAATCAAGGAACAGCACGTTTTGCGTTTTATATCACGTCTCCATCACAACTGACCGAGCAAGAAAGAAACTTCAGCCTTACGTCAGCGCAGATTGCTCGGCTGAACCCAAATACAAGAACTGCCTCAGTCTTCAGAACCCGATCCGATGCAGAAATCACAACGAAGATCTATGAGAACTCAACAATCCTAGTGCAAAATGACCTCGGGACCGATGGCAACCTTTGGGGTGTTAAGTTTTCAATTCTGTTCCATATGGCTAACGACAGTCATCTGTTTCAGACTGCTTCATCTCTTGCGACCTCAGGTTATGTCCAACATGGAGCAAATTGGGTTTCAAAGGAAAGCACGCCGGATCAGGAGGTATTCCTGCCCCTGTTCGAAGCAAAGATGTTCGATATATACGACCACCGTTCTGCGTCATATGAAAGTCGCGGAGATGATCGAGGCAATCGAGTTCTGCCCGATACAGAACTTCATAACCACACGAACCCAGAGTATGAAGTTCAGCCTTTCTACTGGGTCTCAAAAGCTGATGTGACCACAGCCCTGAACGACTATTCGCTTGGGGCAATGTTGGTGTTCAACAAGGTAACAGGCATCGGGAATGAACGATCCTTCATTCCAACCCTTATGCCCATTGCAGGGTTTGGGGACAGCTTGAATCTGATGAAATCTAAGCAACCGGCGCCCCTCTACGCATGCCTTTATGCAAACTGTGCATCCCTTTGCTTTGATTTTGTTGTTCGCCGAAAAGTTGGCGGGGTGAATATCAACTTCTTTCACGTTGAGCAGTTACCTGTGTGCCCCCCTGACTTCTACACCGAACAGCGCCTCGCCTTCATCACCCCGAAAGTGCTGGAACTCACCTACACCTCGCACAGCCTGGCCCCCTTCGCCCGTGATCTGGGCCATGACGGTCCGCCCTTCGCTTGGGACGAGGATCGCCGCGCCAGCCTCCGCGCCGATCTCGACGCCTTCTACGCCCGCGCCTACGGTCTGACCCGTGACGAGCTTCGCTACATCCTTGACCCGGCCGACGTGAAGGGCTCGGACTACCCCTCGGAAACCTTTCGTGTCCTGAAGGAAAAGGAAATCCGCCAACACGGGGAGTACCGCACCCGCCGCCTTGTCCTCACCGCATGGGACCGGATGGAGGCAAGCGGGGAGTTCACGGCGATGGGGATATGATGATCGAGATCCCCCAGTCCTTCGTCGTTCGCGAGGAATGCGAGAAGGCCACTTGGCAGAATGGCTTTCGCCGCAAGGTAGGTGAGATTGAGGGATGGGCTGGTTTTGCCTCGACAACGGTTCCCGGCACAATCTATCTCGCCGCGGTCGGAGCGAGGGGGCCGTGGTTTCTTGCACTTGATCATGCAGGCGTCATCGGTGAGCTAGGTTCCCCTGTCTCGGAGATGCCGGGCCCCGGGCTTGCTCGCTATGCGTTCGAGTCGCTGGGTAGGCTCTATGTTGTGTTGGAGCGCACCTACCAACTGGCAGCGAGTTTGCCCGACGCGCCACTGCGGGAGTTTCAGGTAAAGGTCGCGAACCTGCGCAAGTCCACCGAGGCGGAGCGGCTGGTGATCCAACGGATCGGGCAGGATGTTTTTCGCGCTTGCCTCATGGACTATTGGCAGTGCCGCTGCCCCCTGACCGGCATCACCGATCCGGCACTGTTGCGCGCCTCGCATATCGTGCCTTGGGCGCAATGCGACAGCGACGCCGAGCGCTTGGACATTCACAACGGTCTGCTGCTTTCCGCGCTCTGGGATGCGGCCTTCGATCGCGGACTCGTGACTTTCAACGACGAAGGCGAACCGCAATTCGCGCAAGCCTTGAGCGACGAAGCACGACGAGCACTTCTCTGGCAGGGGCCACTACCATTGACCGATGGGCACCGAATTCGCTTGGCCAAGCACCGGACTGAAGTGTTCGCCCGGCAGCGAAACACAGAATTCCCGCGATTAACCACTCACCCCTCGATTACCCTGTGAACATCTTGCAGGGCGCCGACGATCGTGCTCCTCACGCGCATAAGGGCTCAGTTCGAGCTGATGCCGTGCAATTAATTGCACGGATGATTCTATAAGTGTTTGTTGTTGCTAGTTTTTTCGTGACATGTCAAAGCTCGGCGGCAAAAGTAAGCAAAAACAGATCAAAGAGCCTTCAACGCAGCCTGCTGCGAAACAAACGCGGGGTCAATGCGGGCAATCAACGCCTGCTGATCCGGACGCAGAGCATCAAATTTGATGAGCCTCCTACGGAATTTCCACCAGTTGGGAAGCTTGTGGGCAAGAAAGCCCTCCCACAGAATTTCAAGGTAAGCGGGCTCCCACTTGGAGGTTTTGGCGTCTTCGAAGAAATACGGGAGATGCTCCATCAGGTCCAATTCAGGATGCTCGGCATCGGCGGCACAAAGTTCGTCCGGTGTCTCAGGGAAAGGTTCTTCTCCGGTTTCTTCGCGATAGATGTCTATGTCCTGCTGTATGGCCAGAAGCCGCAAGGTCGCCTCGGCGTAATCGGCATCTGAGGCATGCTTCATGAACACGGAAAGGCGCTCCTCGAACTCAGAGAACGACATGAGACTTACCTGCGGAGCATGAGACGCCTTCGGCGTGGGCGCATTGGGATCTACGAGTTTGTGCGCATGATCGGGTGCAGAGTTATCGGGAACGAGCACAGGCTCTGTCCGCTCGCCTTCGATGATTTCATCATCCGTCCATCCCCGCTCCCGCCTCTTCCTGATGGCGGCGGCAGAAACTCCCCTCAATTCAGCCAATCGAGAGGTGGTGTAAACGTCCCCCGTCCGGGAGTAGAGGAAAGTCAGGGTATCGCTTTTGTTGCTGTTCTGAGTTGCCTTGTCTGCCCAGCGCACCTTTCCAGGTGCGTATTCGGGGTCCTCGTTGTTGATCCGGTCGAGGGTGTAGTTGCCGATAGGCATCGGCCCTACATGGCGAAGGAAGGAACGGAATTCCCCGAAAGCCTGATGAATGATGGCGCCTTTGGATTTCTGCCGATTGAGCATGTTCCGATGCGAAGTGGCCTCCCTCGGGTAGAGACGGCGCAATTCCATTGCGGGCCGGTCAAAGATATCGCCTGCCGGCGAAGGAGTGGGGCAGGGCGTGGCAGAGCGATGGGTGTTCGGCAGGGCGGTGGGTACGAGGCAGGGCAGGTGATTGTTCGGCAGGGCAGGGGGATCATTTTCTCCCTTGGGGTGACATGCTTCATAATTGCTTTCGAACGTGACATTCACCCTATAGGGGGACAGCTGACAGAGCGCAGAAAAAATCCCCGTAGTATCAATGGAGTTAGCAGGCTTTTCCGGCGTGACGGCATGTCGCGTCACTTGAGAAAATTTCTCATCGCCAGAGGTATCCCGATCCGGCTTAAAAGCGATGATATTGGGCATAAAAAATCTCCACCATGTTGCATCGCAGATTGCGGAACGGGGCGCATGATGGCCAGAATCTCGCCGTCGTTCTTCATTGCGCCTTCGGACCTCGCAAGCCACGAAGGTCATCTGCCCGTCTTCAGTTGCTGCCAGCGGCGGGCAATTTCGTTCAGGTGCCTGCACAGAAAATCAGACTCGACGGCCTGGGGCCACGTGAGGTGGGTAACAGTGCCGGACAGCATTCTGTGAGACGCCTCGATCATCGCGTTGAGATGCTTTTCGATTTCGTCATTCTTGTCTCGACCGTTGGGGGGGCTGTCGGGATCCTGGTTCGGAACCACATAGTCAGGACCGATCATAAGCGGTCATCTCAAAGGCGTCTCCGGGCATCGCGGCGGCTGGCGTCAATCTAGGTCCAGCCCGGAAACGGGCATATGCCGGGAAAATGGCGAGCCCAGACTTGCAGCTGCCGCCTGCTCGCGCGAGTTCGTGGAGGCGTGCAACCTCTCGAGACGACAGTAGTGCCATGGCGGCTATGCGCGGCGATCGCGCACAGTTCGTGCCTGATGGGGCAGCTGTACATGCGAATGGCTGTAGTTTTCGACCGAAGGGCGGAAAGTTATTTCTAAGATTTATCATAAGCATAGATTTTTTTATTTGTTAGGCGTATAATATTTGAATAAATTATTGAAACAATTGTTTATATATATAAAGTTATTTTTCAATATATCGAAAGGAATGCACGTGGACTTGGATGATATTTGGTATGAGGTTCGTCAGGAAGCGATCGAGAGGCCTGATAATTTTCCCAAGATCGGGAGATTGCTTCTGATTCTGCAGGACCACGGGGAGCTCGACGTCCCCGGATTTGTGAGGGTGACGGGGATCGAGCGGCGCACCTGCTATCATTTCTTGCAGATCGCCAAAACCGTTGAGCACCTTCACATACCGGACGAACAGCAGCTGTCCATCGGCTGGACCAAGATGTCGATAATCTGCCCTGAGCTTGATGCTTCCAACATGACAGCTCTTCTGGAGGCGGCGGAGAAACTCACCGTTCGCGAACTCAAAGCCTTCGTTGCGGGAGAACCGGTACCCGGACCGGCTCGATGTGTCCTGCTCTATTTCAGACCGAAGGAGTTCGTTGTTTTCGAGACGGTCTTGAGCAAGCATGGCTACGATACACTGCACCCTTCGCCGGAGGCCCGCGTGGCGGCATTGATGAAGGCGTTGACGAACGATTCGACGTCCGGCCGAGGGAGGCTTAGATAAAGATTGCGCGGAGGCGCCGGCGCTGGTGAAGTCGACAATCAATGCTCGCTCTCAACCTACGTGCGTCGGCAAGGTGCAATAGGTGAGGGGAGACGGAGGAGATCGGTGCCGCCGCCAAAGGGGATACACTCCGGGCAAAGGCGCGAATCCCCTGGAACAGGTCCGCATCCGCCTGCCGATTTTCTTGTTCCCTTCAGCACAATGGTGATCATTATCTGGCTCGCCTTCGCCACGGTGGCGAGTGGAAATGATGATCGCATCACGCATGAGAGCCAGCCGCCTTGGTGCGCAGGCTCACCGGCATTGATAGCCAGACGATCACACTTCCTCTCTCCTTGGGCGTTCAACCGGGAGAGACAGCATGGCCTCCATCGTCATTCGTAAGCCCCGTACGATTGAAGCGGCCGCCGAATCCGCATGTACGAACGGTCGGTCCAGCGCAGTGCCGGAGATGTTGCTGACGCTCCGCCAGGTCATGGCCTTTGCCAGTGTGTCGGACGCCACCGTTCGCCGCTGGATCCGCCATGGGCATCTGCGTGTCTACAGGGCAGGGCGGCAGGTGCGCGTGGACAAGGCAGATCTCGTCAGCTTTATGCGCGGAAGTATTCAACTCTGATCATTGTGAATACCTTCAATAACTACACGCAGGGAATAATATATAAGGGCATTCATAAAATTACGGCTTTGAATGTTGGTAAATAACAATGACCAATTCTGATCATAACAACAACTCTTTCGTGACGAAGATGCCGATATCGACGCTTGGTGAACTGCGTGCGTTCGTTCATGCCTGCGACCTTCCCACGGACAAAAAGAGCCAGATCTGCTCCGCCATCAAGCGCGTCGATGAGTTGGTCGGACACAGCATGCTCGACCTTCCTGCCGACCCGCGCCTGATCCTCGACCGGCTGAATGGCTGGTCCCCCGCGATGGCCGGCATGAGCCCCGGCGCCTTCGCCAACCTCAAGTCGCGCCTGCGTGCCGCCTTCCAGCTTGCCGCGGCACGGCTGTCCAACCCGAGGGCAAGGCCTGCGTTGGAAGGGATCTGGGGCGATCTCCAAGCAAGCCTCGATATTGGCAGCCAGCGCAATTTGTCGCGCTTGCTCCACTTTGCCGACCGTCAGGGCTGGACGCCGAATGGCATTGGCGATGCCCACATGGAACGGTTCGCCATTCACCTGCGTGACGAGGCACTTGTTCAAAATTGGGATGGCGTCGTCCGCTCGACCATCCGGGCCTGGAACCGGCTCACCGAGAGCGGCGATCACACGGGACTTGCCAGGCTGACATCCCCGCCGATCAAGCGCTCGCCCTATTGGGTCGACATGGCCCAGTGGCCGGCGGGATTGCGAGCCGACACGGAATCCTTCCTGGCGCATCTGGTCAAGCCTTCGGCCTTCACCGGTAGGAAGGTGCGTAGCCTGAAGCCCACAACGGTGCAGCAATATCGCCATGTCATCGCTACGCTGGTATCGGCGGCGGTCGCGAGTGGGGTGGCCCTCGAAACCATGCCGCGCTTGGCAGACGTGGTTGATCTCGACCGTCTCAACCGTGCGCTGATGTTTCTCTATGAGCGGGCAGGTGGGCAGGTGACGAAGCATATCTTTACGCTCGCGATGCGAGCCCAGAAGATTGCCGAGTGGTGCGAAGTTCCGGAGGAAAACCAGCGCCGCATTGCCGAGCTGTTCGCCAACGTTAAGGCAGAGGCGCCGCCAATGCGCGGCATGACGAAAAAGAACCGTAGGCTGCTCGACAAGCTTGATGACCCGCGCTTCCACGACCTGGTTCTCATGTTGCCTCAACTTCTGTTTCGCAGAGCGCGTGAGCAGGCCCACAACCGCTGGTCTCCCGCCATGGTTCGCTCCGCGTTGGCCATCGAGATCCTGCTGACCTGCAGTTTGCGGCGAGAGAATCTCGTGTCCCTCGAACTCGATCGTTCGATCCGCCGGATCGGCGATGGGAAGGAGGCATCTTGGATCATCGAAGTCACGCCTGAGGAGGTCAAGAACGGCGAGCCGCTGCGCTTCACCTTGCCGGCGTCGACGGTGGAGCTCCTGGAGATCTATCTCGCCGAATGGCGTCCGAAGCTCTGTCTCGCACCCACTCCCTGGCTGTTTCCTGCCGAGGACGGCGGTCGCGTCGATCCCCGGTCCTTGGCCGCGGCCATCCAGAGCCACTCCCGCCTGATTCTGGGGCAGGCAATCACACCGCATCAGTTCCGGCATCTGAGTGCGGAGACCTATCTGCTGAACGATCCGAACGGGCTTTTCGTGGTCAGCCAGCATCTGGGCCATCGCGATCCCAATACCACGAAAACCTTCTACTCCAGGCCCAAGCAGCGTCAGGCAACGCGCCACTACCAGGCGCAGGTTCTGCGCACTCGCACCCAGGCGGAAATCCGAATCCGGCGCGGCAGCAGGCGGCGCCTGGATCCGCTCGTCGACGACAGGGAGGACGTGCTGTGAGTGACGCGCTTTCCCTCAAGCCCGCCGACTGGCCGCCGATCGACCAGCAGCGCTGGCGAGAGGCCCGCATGACGGTCGGCTTCCTGTCGGAACGGCGTCCCGCCCGTAACTGGAGCCTCAAAAGGTGCCGGATTGTCGAGCAGGGATATGGCCAGTGGCTCGCCTTTCTGGTCCGAACCAGTCAGCTCGATCCCGACCTTCAGCCCGGTGATCGCGTGACGGTCGAGCGTTTCCAGGCCTTCGTGGCAGAGCTTCAGGATCGTGTGTCTCCCTGGAGCACAGCTATGATGGTCCAGGCCGTCGCGCGCATGTTGACGGTTATGGCTCCTGGTCACGACTGGAACTGGCTCAAGACGGTGGTGGCCAATCTCAAGCAGAACGCCCAGCCGAGTCGCGATAAGCGCGGCCACTTGGTTGAGGCACGCCAGCTCTATGCGCTGGGGCTAATGCTCATGGATCGCGCCGCCGAGCAGGATGAGGAGCACCGCTATCACGCTGCCACCATGGCGCGGGATGGGTTGTTGATCGCCATGCTGACCTGCTGTCCGGTGCGTATCGCCAATTTGGCTGCGATCAGGATCGGCATGCATCTTTGGTTCGATGGGGCAGGCTACCATCTGCGTTTCGGCAAGGAGGAGACTAAAAACGGAAACGCCTTTGAAGGCGATCTGCCGCACGAACTCAGGCCCTATATCGAGCACTATCTCCAGGAGCATCGCGCATATCTGCTGGCACAGGGGGAAAGGAAAGCAAGCGATCACCTGTGGATCAATCGCTGGGGGTTGCCGATGCAAGACAGTGCGATCCGCGTCCAGATCGAGAAGCGGTCTCGCGATGCCTTTGGCCGTCATGTCTGGCCGCATTTGGTTCGCACCATCGCGGCTACGGGATTTGTCGACCACGCTCCCGAGGCGGTCGGGATGGTTTCTGATCTGCTCGGCCACACCGACACTCGCACGGCCCACCGATATTACGTCCTCTCCACCGGTGCCCTTGCCCACAAGGCCGTGCAGTCGTCGCTTGAGGCCCGGCGCGCGGCGGCGCAAGAGCGGGTGATGAGCAAAAGGAAGCGTGAGACATGAGGCGGGGCCTGTGCTTGCTCGCCGATCGTTCTCAACGCGTCCAGGCGGAACAGGACCGCTCCGAACTCACAACGGCCGAAAGAAGATCAGTGCAATTAATTGCACTGAATGGAACGCGTCGACCGCTGATCGGGTCTTCAAGGCCCGGATCAGCGATGAGTCCACTCAGGTCCCCACCATCTGGTTGCGGTTCGCGCACCGCTCTAGACAATCAGGGATGGAAGACAGGCGCACCTATTCCCGAGGATTCGATGGCGGCATCAAGCCGGCGTCCTCGCATGGCTGCGTCGCTCCAGAGGGAAGCGGAAAGAAGGAAGCTGCGCGCGTTGGAGGCGGTGCAGGGCGGCGGGAGGAACGTCAGGTGGTGAACGCGTTGCCTGCCACGTTGCCTGTGACCAGAGGTGAGATCGCGCTGCTTCGTGCCTTCCTCGGCCGGGAGATCAATGCCATCCTGTTCGAGGAGGATGACGCGCCATGAGCCAGGTTGCCATCTATGTTCGTGTGTCGACCGTACGCCAGGCCGAACGCGATCTTTCTCTGCCCGACCAAATTGCCCAGTGCCGTGCCTGGTGCGAGCATCGCGGCTGGACGGTTGCGGAAATCTTCTCCGAGCCTGGTGCATCGGCGCTCGACGACGACAGGCCTGTTTTCCAGGAAATGATCTATCGGGCGACGCGCGCAGAGAGGCCCTTTTCGGCCATCATCGTGCATTCGCTCAGCCGTTTCAGTCGTGATTCGCTACATTCGGAAATGTATGTGCGCCAGCTTGCCAAGGCCGGCGTGCGGCTGATCTCGATCACGCAGGACATCGGTGAGGATGCGAGTGGAGAGTTCATCCGCAAGATCCTGAACGTCTTCGACGAACACCAGTCACGCGAGAACGCCAAGCATGTGCACCGCGCCATGTGCGAGAATGCTCGCCAGGGGTTCTGGAATGGCGCCAAACCGCCCTTTGGCTACGGCCTCGAGATTCGGGAACGGCGTGGCACCAAGGACAAGAAGGTCCTGGTGATCGACAAGGATGAGGCGGCTGTCGTGCGCCGCATCTTCGACATGGCCTCTGGTCGGGATGGCCCGGTCGTCGGTGTCAAGGCAATCGCCGTTCATTTGAACGAGCGGGGAATCACCCGGCGTGGCCAGATATTTTCGACCGGAAGTGTCCACGGCATCCTGACCATGACCACTTATCATGGCCGCCACATCTTCAACCGCTTCGACAGCCGCAACAAGAAGCCCCATCCGCCGTCCAAGTGGATCAGCATCGAGGTGCCGGCGATCGTCGAGGAAGGGCTGTTCAATGAGGTCCAGGCCTGGCTGCAGAGCCGCGATCCCCGGCGCATGCCGCCCAGGGTCGCCAATGGACCGACCTTGCTCGCTGGCATCGCACGTTGCGGGCACTGCGGCGCGGCGCTGATCATCAACACCGGCAAGGGTGGGCGCTATCGCTATTATTGCTGTGCGTCGAAATTGAAGAAAGGGGCGATGGCCTGCACGGGGCTGCGGATGCCCATGGACAAGCTTGATGAGATCGTCATCGATGTTGTCACCAGGAAGGTCCTGCAGCCCGACCGGCTCCGGGACCTGCTTCAGGCCTATCTCGATGCCTCGAGCGACCGTACGGATGTACTCAAGGACAAGCTCTCCAAGCTGAGGGCCTCCCATCGCGATGCGGAGGCTGCCTTGACGCGACTTCTGCAGCTTGTCGAGCAAGGGTTGATGGAGGCGGACGATCCTAACCTCCGCCAGCGCCTGACCTCGCTCAAACTGCAACGTGACGAATACGGCCGCGAAGCAGCCGAACTGGGCAAGCGCGTGGGAACGGGGCGGCCCGAACTGACGCCGGAGAAGGTGGAAAGAATCGCCGTGTTGCTTCGCGATGCGCTTCACGGTGGCTCAGATGAGCTTCGGCAAGCCTATGTGCGACTGGTGCTGCAGGACGTCACTGTCGACGACAGCGAAATTCGGATCAGCGGGTCGAAATCAAAATTGGCGAAAAGCGCAGCAGATGGGCTTGAAAGCTCTACACCTGCGGTTCTCTCTTTTGTTCGAGAGTGGCGCGCCCTAGGGGAATCGAACCCCTCTCTCCACCGTGAAAGGGTGGCGTCCTGACCGATAGACGAAGGGCGCGGCGGGCGGACATATAGAGGGGTGAATCGCAGGCGGCAAGAGGAATATGCCGCCTTTGTGAAATTAGTTGTGCCGAGCGCTTTAGGTGCCGGTTTTGGGGCAAAAATGCCCCGTTTCACCACACGCCGGTGTTGGCCATCGAGGACCAGGGCTCGGCCGGCGGCAGAGAATCGCCCTTCTGCAGGATCTCGATCGAGATCAGATCCGGGGAGCGCACGAAGGCCATGTGGCCGTCACGAGGCGGGCGATTGATGGTGATGCCGGCCTGCTGCAGCTTGGCGCAGAAGGCATAGATGTCGTCGACCTCATAGGCGAGGTGGCCGAAATTGCGCGCGCTGCCGTAGTCTTCGGTATCCCAGTTGTAGGTCAGCTCGAGGGCAGGGGCCTTGCCGGCCCTGAAGGCTTCGAGATCCTCGGGGGCGACCAGGAAGACCAGGGTGAAGCGACCCTTCTCGTTTTCATAGCGACGGCCCTCGACCAGGCCGAAGATGTCGACGTAGAATTTGAGCGAGGCATCGAGGTCGCGCACGCGAACCATGGTGTGCAAATATTTCATTGGATCCTCATCGCAATTGGGGAGGTAAGGCCTAATGCCGATTGCCGCCGCCGACAAGGACGCCGTGCATCGCGAAAAACTTCTTCGCTTTGCGCAGATGCTGGCGCGAGCCGATCGCGTCGTCGCCTTTACCGGCGCCGGGCTGTCGACCGAGGCCGGCATTCCGGACTTCCGTTCGCCCGGCGGCCGCTGGAGCCGGATGAAGCCGATTCCCTTCGATGAGTTCCTGGCCGACGACGAGGCCCGGCGCGAGAGCTGGCGCCGGCGTTTCGACATGGATGACGAGATCCGCCTGGCACGACCGACGCGGGGCCATCAGACGATCGCTTCCTGGGTGCATGCGGGCAAATGCCCGGCGGTGATCACGCAGAATATCGATAATCTGCACCAGGATTCGGGCATTCCTGCCGATGCCGTGGTGGAAGTGCACGGCAACACCACCTATGCGACATGCCTCGACTGCGCCAGGCGCTATGAGATTGCAGCCTTGCGGGGACCGTTCCTGGCGAGCGGGCAGGCGCCGCGCTGCGATGATTGCGGCGGTTTCATCAAGACGGCGACGATATCTTTCGGGCAGCCCATGCCGGAGGCGGCGATGCGACGGGCTACGGAACTCGCCAAGACCTGCGATCTTTTCGTGGTCGTCGGCTCGTCCTTGGTCGTCTATCCGGCTGCCGATCTGCCGCGTCTTGCCCATCGCCAGGGCGCACGCGTGGTGATCGTCAACCGGGAGGAGACGCCGAGCGACCCTTATGCCCAGTTGCTGCTGAGGGGAGAGATCGGCGATTTACTCGAGGGGTTCACCCTGTAAATGTGGCCGGTTTATCGAGAGTTCGTCGATTTTAGGGACGTTTTGCGATTGTATGAAGATGAGGCACAAAAATGTTAATTCGGGCTTTCCGTTGAGCCTGGGGGTGTTATCGTAGCAGCATCAAGAATCGTGCGGCGGCCCAGTCCGTGGGCAATGTGTTGGATGGCGTAGATGGGTACGAACGATTTTGAAGCGAGGTTCGAGCCAGTTCGCGACTCCGGGGGACATCCGGACGAGAGGCCGGCAGGCTTGCTGGAGGTCGCCGGCACCATCAAGTGGTTCGACATTGCCAAGGGCTATGGGTTCATCGTTCCGGACAATGGCGGCCAGGATATCCTGCTTCATGTCAGTGTCTTGCGTCGGGACGGCTACCAGGCGGCCTTTGAAGGCTCGCGTGTCGTCGTCGAGGCCACGCAGCGCGCCAAGGGCCTGCAGGTGTTCCGCATCCTGTCGATGGACGAATCCACCGCTGTCCATCCCGCCCAGCTCCCGCCAGCGCGCACCCATGTGCAGGTGACGCCGACCGGCGGTTTCGAGCCGACGACGGTGAAATGGTTCAACCGCTTGCGCGGTTTCGGTTTCGTCTCGCGGGGAGACGGCACGCCGGATATCTTCGTCCATATGGAGACCTTGCGGCGGTTCGGCATCATGGACCTCAAGCCCGGTCAGATCCTGATGGTACGCTTCGGCACGGGACCCAAAGGGCTGATGGCTGCCGAGCTCAAGCTTGCGGATGGTCCGTCTGGTCCTCAGTCCCATTGACGAGAATGCGCAAGAACCCTCTTCTTTCAATAGTTTATACTACTGTTCTCGCGTTATTTGTGAGTATTGCCGGTCTTTCGGCCTCACCGGCCGAGGACGGCGTGTTCGAACCCTTGTCGATTGCCACCACAGGTGGTCAGCGCGACTTCCAGGTCGAAGTCATGCGGACCGAGGACGAACAGCGGCGCGGCATGATGTTCAGGCGCAGCCTGGAGCCGGACAAAGGCATGCTCTTTCCATTCGCGGCGGAGCGCATCGCTTCGTTCTGGATGGAGAATACCTATGTTTCGCTCGACATGATCTTCATTCGCGGGGACGGCACGATCCAGCGCATCGAGAAGCGTGCCGAGCCCTTGTCGACGCGTACGATCATGTCCGGCGCACCGGTGCTGGCGGTTTTGGAAGTGGTGGCCGGAACGGCGGACAAGCTGGGCATCAAGCCCGGCGACAAGGTGAGCTATCCGATCTTCAAGCCTTGACGAGCTGACGCAGTCATACAACTTTTTGAAATCGGAGCGCCCAGACCCTTGCGGTTCTCTGCGAGGCCCCTTAGTAAGCTCACATTCGTCCTGAACGGGGTATGGCGCAGCCTGGTAGCGCGATAGTTTTGGGTACTATAGGTCGCAGGTTCGAATCCTGCTGCCCCGACCAGCGACGGATGAGACGAAAGGCGGACGGCGAACGATGACAGCGAGAATCTACAAGCCGGCACGTACGGCCATGCAGTCCGGTTCGGCGAAGACGAAGGACTGGCTCCTGGAGTTCGAGCCGGAGGAGCCGCGCTCGGTCGAGCCGCTGATGGGCTGGACCTCCTCGGGCGACATGAAGCAGCAGGTCAAGCTGCGTTTCGCGACCAAGGAAGAGGCCATCGCCTACGCCACCCGCAACGGCATCGCCTATCAGATCTTCGAGCCGCAAGAGGCGACGACGAAGATCGTATCCTATTCGGACAACTTCAAGGTTTCGCGCATCGGTCAGTGGACCCATTGAGCGTTTGCGTCCGGCTTTGGACTGGCCCCATAGCTCAGCTGGATAGAGCGAGCGCCTTCTAAGCGCTAGGTCGCAGGTTCGAGCCCTGCTGGGGTCGCCATCCCGCTGGACAACCGGCCATGGGCCTGGGCAATAGGCAGCGCACGGCGGTCTTCGTTCCTTATCGAAGATCGGCGAGACCGGTGGAGGTTAGCATGGCCGCCTTATCCGAAGCACCTGCCGCCGCCCACGGGCCGGTTCGTATGGTCGATCGGCTGGCTGGTTCCAACCTGCTCGCGCTTGCAACGCTCCTGCTCGTAACCTTCCTGGCCCTCGCACCCGGCTTCACCGGTCTGCCGCCGATGGATCGGGACGAGCCGCGCTTCGCACAGGCCTCCAAGCAGATGCTGGAGAGCGGCGATTTCGTCAGTATCCGCTTCCAGGACGAGGCCAGGCTCAAGAAGCCGGTCGGCATTTACTGGCTGCAGACGGCTGCCGTCAGCCTGGGGGAGAGCCTTGGAGTTCCAGAGGCGCGCACCACGATCTGGCTCTATCGCATTCCCTCGCTGATTGCCGCGATCGGTGCGGTGCTGCTGACCTGGTGGACTGCCATTCCGCTCGTGGGCCGCCGCGCGGCCCTGCTGGCAGGACTGATGATGGCCGGCTGCCTGCTGCTTGGCGTCGAAGCGCGCCTGGCCAAGACGGACGCGACCCAGCTTTTGACGGTGATGGCGATGGTGGGTGTGCTGGCCCGCTTCTTCATGGCCTCCCGGCGTGGCGATCCCTTGCCGGTGGGCTTGAGCCTGCCGGCCGTGTTCTGGATCGGCATGGCGGCGTCCATCCTGATCAAGGGGCCGATCGGAGCCCTTCTCGTGGCCTTGACCATTGCCGGTACGGTGGCTGCCACGCGTGACTGGCGCTGGCTCGGAAACCTGCGCTGGCTTTGGGGCATCCTCTTCACTCTCGTCCTGGTGTCGCCCTGGTTCATCGCCATCATGATCCAGACCAAGGGTGCCTTCCTGCAGGAATCGGTCGGCAAGGACATGCTGAACAAGGTGGCGGGTGCCCAGGAATCCCATGGCGGCTGGCCCGGGACCTATCTCGCCGTCTTCTGGGGCACGTTCTGGCCCTTCGCGCCGCTGGCCGCCCTGGCCGTGCCATGGATCTGGCGGCAGCGCCGAACCGCATCGGTGGTCTTCCTGCTGGCCTGGTTGGTGCCGTTCTGGCTCGTCTTCGAATTCTTCCCCACCAAGCTGCCGCACTACGTCCTGCCGGTCTATCCGGCGATCGCCATCCTGATCGCTGCGGCTGTTTGCGACGATGGACTCTCGCGAAGCCTGTGGGCTCGCATCGTGGCGGGGCTCATTCCCTTCCTGGCGCTGGTGTTGGCCGTCGTCGCGGTCGGCGCGGTGTGGTTCTATCAGCGGGAGATTGCCTGGCTGACACTGCCCTTTGCCATCCTGGCGATAGCGGCGGCATGGTTGGCCTGGCGGCGGCTGGGAGAGGACAGAGGCGCCGAGGCCGTTCTGGCCTGTCTCGCCACCAGCCTGTTGCTCTATTGGGGCATCTATGCCGGTGCCATTCCCAAACTGCAGGCCATGGCCATCAGCCCGCGCCTGGCCGCGGCGGCACAGACGTCGCAATGCCCGCATGTTGCAGCCGCGAGCGTTGGCTTCCGCGAGCCCAGTTTGGTCTTCCTGGCCGGGACGGATCTGGATATGCCCAGCCCCGAAGGCGCAGCGGATTTCCTGGGGCAGGGCGCCTGCCGGGTCGCCTTTGTCGACAAGCGTTTCGAGCCTGCGTTTCTGGCCCGCCTCGCTGCGAACGGCACAAAGGCTGATCCGGTTTCCAGGGTTGCGGGAATCAACATCAACGGCGGCAAGAAGCTGGATATCGGCGTCTATCGCAGCCCATAGCGTTGCCTGCGGCTGTAGGTCATTGTTGTCGCATCGCTTTTGCCGAAAGGCGGCGCCCACTTTTCGGTACGATGCTCTAGGTCTCGCTTTTGTCGGGCTTGAAGGCGATGCCCTTTTGCATGGCGGTCTTGCCGAACTTCGCCCGGACGGCATCGATGGCGTTTTCGGTCGCGACCAGGCGTTTGGCGTTGGGGTCGGCGAGATCGCCGTGATCGGCATCGGCCAGATCGGCGAGGCCGGTGACCCCGATGCCGATCAGGCGATATTGGGTGCCATCCGTCTCCTTCGCCAACAGTTTCTTGCCGGTTTCGAAGATGCGGGTAGCCAGGCGTGTCGGTTCATGCAGGCTCTGGGCGCGAGTGCGGAGACGAAAATCGGCCGATTTCAGCTTCAACGTCACGGTCGAGCCGGCAATGGCGGATTTCTTCAGCCGGGACGACACCTTTTCCGACAATTGCCAGAGAATCGGCAGCAGGCTTTCACCGCTGGCAAGATCATGATCGAAGGTGGTCTCGGCCGAGACGGATTTGCGGTCGCCCTCTGGGTCGACCCTGCGGGCATCGCGGCCAAAGGCGAGGCGGGCAAGCCGCTGTCCTTCGACGCCGTAGCGCCGCATCAGAGGCAGTTCTCCGGCCTTCTGCAGATCGGCGATCGTGCGAAGCCCGTCCTTTTCGTAACGGGCTGCCCCGGCCTTGCCGACGCCCCAGATGAAGGAGATCGGGCGCGGGGCGAGAAAGTCCGGTGCCTCCTCGGGCGAGAGCACGGCAAAGCCGCGAGGCTTTTCCAGATCGGAGGCCGTCTTGGCCAGGAATTTGTTGGCGGAGAGCCCGATGGAGACGGTGATCCTCAGTTCCTTCTCGACCTGGTTGGCAAAGCGCAGCAGCGTGCGCGCCGGGCTGGCATGGTGCAGGCGGTCCGTGCCGCTGAGGTCGAGAAAGGCTTCGTCGATCGAAAGCGGCTCGACCAGCGGCGTCAGCGCCAGCATCATGTCGCGGACCTGGCGGCCGACCTCGACATATTTCTCCATATTAGGCCTGACGACCACCGCGTCCGGGCAGAGCTTGAGTGCCTGGAACATCGGCATGGCCGAACGGACCCCATAGGTGCGGGCGATGTAGCAGGCGGTTGAGACTACGCCGCGCTTGGCGCCGCCGACGATGACCGGCTTGTCGGCCAGCGAAGGATCGTCGCGCTTCTCGATGGTGGCGTAGAAGGCATCGCAGTCGACATGGGCGATCGTGAGGCGCTCGAGTTGCCGATGCCGGATGATGCGGGGCGAGCGGCAGGCAGGGCAGCGATCCGCCTCGCCAGCCTCGCCAAGACAGTCTCGGCAGAGCGCGCTCATCAATCCCAACGAAGGCCGAGCTGGAACGCCGCCCGTTGCAGGTCTTCGGGGGAGAGGCCATTTTCCGCGGCAAAGCCGGCAGCACTCTCTTCATCCGAGAGGACGTGCTGCAGCACCGAAGCTAGAAATCCAGGCTTGGCTGCGGCACTGCGAATCTCCTCGGGTGACAGGCCGGTTGCCATGAAGAAACCATTGAGTCGATCTTCATTGGCAGCAATGAAGCCGAGAGCCGCCGTCGCGATTTCTTCGGCACGTTGCTTTTGAGCTGCCTGCCCGGCGGTTTGCCTGAACATTTGATTTCCCGTTTGGTAAGGACTGACTGCTAACAACATGCCGGTAAGCGGGCGTGGTTGAAAACAGATTCGCAGCCCCGATATCCGCGGTTCATTCTAGAGCAAAGTGCGTTTTGCTGAAAACGCTTCCTTGTTCTAACTCTTTGTATTGACGCGTCTTTGCGATTCCCGGCGATTGTGCCGGATCGAAAGATGCTTTGGCGCAGACGAGGGTCTTCATGGCCAAGAAAGTCCTGATCGTGGAAGATAACGAGCTCAACATGAAGCTCTTCCATGATCTGTTGGAAGCCAACGGCTACGACATCGTGGAAACCCGCAGTGGCATCAATGTGATGAACCTGGCGCGCGAGCATCGTCCCGACCTGATTCTGATGGATATCCAGCTGCCGGAGGTTTCGGGCCTCGAGGTGACACGATGGCTCAAGGATGACGATGAGCTGAAATCGATCCCGGTGGTCGCCATCACCGCTTTCGCCATGAAGGGCGACGAGGAACGCATCCGCCAGGGCGGGTGCGAGGCCTATCTGTCGAAGCCGATCTCGGTGGCGAAGTTCCTGGAAACGGTGCGCGGTTTCCTGGGAGAGTAGCGATCTTGAGGGGCATCGAGGGATGCCTGGATCCCAGAAGTTCTCGTTGTGTCAGTCGTGGCTGAGGGGCGGGCGCGGCAGGTATTGAGACGCCTCCCTGGCAATGAAATCGAGCGCTTCCTGGGCCGGGGGGAGCAGCACCTTGTCGACCCGGCGTACCACGAACCATTGCCGCGTCACCGGCAGGCCTGCCACGTCCAAGGTCACCAGGCGTCCGTCTTCCAGTTCGGTCGCAACCGTATGGGCCGAAAGGAAGGCGATGCCGAGATCGGCGATCACACTCTGCTTGATCGTCTCGTTCGAGTCGAACTCCATGCCGATATGGGGCGCAAGTTCCGTCTGCTCGAACAGGCGTTCCATCAGCATGCGCGTGCCCGATCCGGGCTCGCGCGTGAGGAAGGTCTCATGCGACAAATCGACTGCGGCAAGGCCTCGCTCCTTGGCCAGCCAGTGAGTGTGCGATGCGATGATGACATGCGGGTTCTGGCCGATCAGGTGCTTCTCGACCTCGATGTCGGGCGGCGGGCGGCCGGTGATGGCGACGTCGAGCTTGTAGTCGCGTAAGGCCTGCATGATTTCAGCGCGATTGCCGATCGACAATGTCACTTCGATCCGAGGATGCGCGCGCGAGAAGGCCGCGATGATGAAGGGGACGAAGTACTTGGCGGTACTGACGGCCCCGATCGAGACACGTCCGGCAGTTTTCCCGGAGATGATGCCCAGTGTCGCTTCGCAATCGGCAATGGCTGCCTCGATACGGCTGTGCAATTGCAGCATCTCGACGCCGGCATCGGTGAGGATCATGCCGTCGCCGGTCCGTTGCAGCAAGGGCAGGTCGGCAAGGTCCTGCAGATTGCGCAGCTGCAATGTCACCGCCGGTTGGGTGAGGTGCAGGGCCTTGGCGGCCGACGTCACCGAGCCGCTCGACGCGATGGCGGCGAGGGCACGCAGCTGCCGACGGGTGATGTCTCGCAGGCGAACGGCCATATAAGGAAAACTTTTGCAAAGGCGAAGAAAACAAAATTTCGATTATTTTCTATTTTCGGTCAAGCTCCTCGAAAGATCGCGAAATGACGATGCCTCGCAGGAGGCGTCATCCGGGGGAGAATGCCGATGACCGACAAGCCGACTCTGGACGCCTATCTCACCCGCCACGCTGGCAGTGACATGCTCAGGGTTGCGGTTGCCGAAGTCGTCGCCAGCCTCGCCGCGGCGGCCATCCGCGTGTCGGAGGCAGTGTCGCTGGGGACCCTCGCCGAGATCGTCGAGGAGGCCCGTGGCCACAACGCCGGCGGAGACGAACAGAAGGATATGGACGTCTGGGCCGACCGCCAGTTCCGGGAAGCTCTGAAGGTCTGCGCGATTGCGGCCTTCGCCTCGGAGGAAGTCGACGAACTGGAGATCTGGGATGCGAGCCAGCCTCTCTGTGTCGCCATCGATCCGGTCGACGGCTCCGGCAATCTCGAGCTCAACATGCCCGTGGGCACGATCTTTTCCATCATGCCGACACCGGATGAGTTCGTGCTGGCATCGGCGGCCGACCGCACCCTGGTCTGGCCGGCAGGCACCAGCCAGCTTGCCGCGGGCTTCGTCATCTACGGCCCGCAGACGACCTTGGTGCTTTCGCTCGGCGAGGAGGTGGACATTTTCACGCTCGACCGTCGCAGCGGCCACTTCCGCCTGACCCAGGCCAATGTCCGCCTGCCGGACCAGGACCAGCCGGAATATTCGATCAATGCCTCCAATTACCGGCATTGGGAGGAGCCGGTGCGGGCTTTCATCGACGAATGCCAGGCTGGCGCCGATGGTCCGTCAGGGCGCGACCACAACATGCGCTGGCACGGGGCACTGGTGGCCGACACGTTCCGGGCTCTCACCCGAGGCGGCATCTATCTCTACCCGGCCGACGCCAGGAGCGGCTACGGGCAGGGGCGCCTGCGACTGATCTACGAAGCCTATCCCATGGCTTTCCTGATGGAGAGGGCGGGAGGGGCGGGGTCGAATGGCCGTATCCGTATTCTCGATATCCGCGCGACCTCGCTGCATCAGCGTGTACCGCTGATCCTCGGGGCCACCAACAAGGTCGCTCGTTTGGAAACGCTGCATAACAGGCCGGGCTTGTGGCCGCCGACCTCGGCGCCCTTGTTCGCCAATCGCGGCCTCTTCCGCGTTTGAGCTCGGGGAATACCATGTCGATCAAGCATCCGATCATTTCCATTACCGGCTCGTCCGGCGCCGGCACGACCTCGGTCAAGCGGACCTTCGAGCAGATCTTCCGCAGGGAGAACATCGAGGCGGCCTATGTCGAGGGCGATTCCTTTCATCGCTATGACAGGGCAGAGATGCGGGCCCACATGGCGGATGAGGCGGCCAGAGGTAACAAACATTTCAGCCATTTCAGCCCGGAAACCAATCTGTTCGCGGAGCTGGAGGCACTGTTCCGCGACTATGGCAACCATGGAACCGGCACCACGCGCCACTATGTCCATGATGACGAGGAGGAGATTCTCTACGGGGCCCCGCCCGGCACGTTCACGCCCTGGAAGCCGCTGCCCTCAGGCACCGACCTGCTCTTCTATGAAGGGCTGCATGGAGCGGTGGTGACCGACGAGGTCGACGTTGCCAAATATGCCGATCTCAAGATCGGCGTCGTGCCGGTGATCAATCTCGAGTGGATCCAGAAGCTGCATCGCGACCGTAGCACGCGGGGTTATTCGACCGAAGCGGTGACCGACACCATCCTGCGGCGCATGCCGGACTATGTGAATTATATCTGCCCGCAATTCACCCATACCGACATCAATTTCCAGCGCGTGCCGACGGTGGATACCTCCAACCCCTTCATCGCGCGCTGGATCCCGACGCCGGATGAGTCGATGGTGGTGATCCGCTTTCAGGTGCCGCGGGGGATCGATTTTCCCTATCTGCTGTCGATGATCCCCAACAGTTTCATGTCGCGGGCCAACTCCATCGTCATCCACGGCTCCAAGCTGGATCTGGCCATGCAGCTCATCCTGACGCCGCTGATCCTGCAGCTGGTCGAACGCAAGAAACGCGCTGCCTGACAGCGCGCCCACAAGACACAGAGCCTTTCCGTGAACCACACCACCGTCTGCCCAGGGCAGCGGAATGGGAGGACATGCCCGTGAATATCTCGACACCATCAGCCACTTTCGAGACCTCGGTGCCGCATCGCGACATGGCCAATGCCCTGCGCTTCCTGGCCATTGATGCCGTGGAGAAGGCCAAGTCCGGCCATCCCGGCATGCCCATGGGCATGGCCGACGTCGCCACCGTGCTGTTCTCCCGCTTCCTGAAGTTCGATCCGTCGGACGCGGCTTGGCCGGATCGGGACCGCTTCGTGCTCTCGGCTGGACATGGCTCGATGTTGCTCTATGGCCTCCTGCATCTCACCGGCTACCCCGAACTCACGCTGGAGGAGCTGAAGTCCTTCCGGCAATGGGGCTCCAGGACGCCGGGACATCCCGAATATGGCCACACGCAAGGCGTGGAGACCACGACGGGCCCGCTCGGGCAGGGATTGGCGACGGCCGTCGGCATGGCCTTGGCCGAGCGCCTCGCCAACGCCCGCTTCGGAGACGATCTCGTCGACCACCATACCTATGTCATCGCCGGCGATGGCTGCCTGATGGAAGGGATCAGTCACGAGGCGATTTCGCTGGCCGGCCATCTCAAGCTCGGCAAGCTGATCGTGCTGTTCGACGACAACGAGATCTCGATCGACGGGGCCACCTCGCTCTCCTGCTCGGACGACCAACTCGCGCGCTTTGCGGCTTCCGGCTGGTCGGCGCGCCGGGTCGACGGCCATGACCGCGAGGCCGTGGCCAAGGCGATCGCCGAGGAACGGGCGACGGAACGGCCCTCGCTCATCGCCTGCCGGACCATCATCGGCTTCGGTGCGCCCAACCGGCAGGGCACCGAAAAGGTGCATGGTGCGCCGCTCGGTGCCGAGGAGAACCAGGCGGCGCGCGAGGCCCTCGGCTGGCCATACGAGCCCTTCGAGGTTCCGTCCGAGATCCGCGAGGCCTGGCTGGCCGTGGGTGCCCGCGGCAAGGCTGAGCACGAAGCCTGGCAGCAGAGGCTGCGCGATGTCGGCGAGGCCGAGAGGCGGCAGTTCGACGAAGCCCTCAAAGGCAAAGTGGGTGCTGAACTGAAGCGTGCCTTGGCCGATATCCGTCAGCGCTTTGCCAGCGAATGCCCGACGATCGCCACGCGGCAGGCTTCCCAGCAGGTCATCAATGCGATCGTTGCCGCTCAGCCCAATCTCCTGGGAGGCTCAGCCGACCTCACCCATTCCAACCTCACCCAGGCAAAGGGATTGCAACCGGTCCAGGCCGAGGATTTCTCCGGCGGCTACATCCATTACGGCGTGCGCGAGTTCGGCATGGCCGCGGCGATGAACGGCATCGCCCTGCATGGCGGCTTCATCCCCTTTGGCGGTACCTTCCTGGCCTTTGCCGACTATTCGCGACCGGCGATCCGGTTGGCGGCCCTGATGGGGCTACGCGTGATCCATGTGATGACGCATGATTCCATCGGTCTCGGCGAGGACGGCCCGACCCACCAGCCCGTGGAGCATCTGGCGGCGTTGCGGGCCATTCCCAACCTTCTGGTGTTCCGGCCAGCGGATGCCGTCGAGACCGCCGAGGCCTGGGAGTGCGCGTTGACGGCCGAAAGGCAGCCTTCCGTGCTCTGCCTGTCGCGCCAGGCGCTGCCGACGCTGCGTTCCGACTGCGGCGTGAATGGGGTCGCGCTCGGCGCCTATGTCCTGGTCGAGCCGCCAGGGGTGCGTGACGTTACCTTGATCGCCACGGGCTCGGAGGTTTCGATCGCCGTGGAGGCGGCCGAACTCCTGGCGAAGGAGGGCATTCGCGCCGCCGTGGTGTCGGCACCCTGCTTCGAGCTCTTCCGACGGCAGGGGCCGATCTATCGCCAGGCGGTCTTGGGAACGGCTCCGCGCATCGGCGTGGAGGCGGCGGTCGAAGGTGATTGGCCGCGCCTGCTCGGGGCGGACGGCGTCTTCATCGGCATGACAGGCTTCGGCGCCTCGGCGCCGGCCGGCGACCTCTACCGGGAGTTCGGCATCACCGCCACCGTCATCACAGAGGTCGCGCGCCGGCTCGTGTCCAGGCCAGCCGAATAGTTTGTCAGTCTGTAAATTTCAAAAGTCGCATTTGAAACGGAGGGCAGCATGGCCCGTATCACCCTCAGGCAATTGCTGGATGACGCTGCCGAGCATGGCTATGGCGTGCCAGCCTTCAACATCAACAATATGGAGCAGGCCCTCGGCATCATGGAGGCTGCGGCAGCCGTCGATGCGCCCGTGATCCTGCAGGCCTCTCGAGGCGCGCGCTCCTATGCCAACGACATCATGCTGGCGAAGATGGTCGAGGCCCTGGAGGAGATGTATCCGCAGATTCCCCTCTGCCTGCATCTCGACCACGGCAATGAGGAGGCGACCTGCGCGACGGCGCTGCGCTACGGTTTCACCTCCGTGATGATGGATGGCTCGCTCGAGGCCGACGCCAAGACACCGGCAAGTTACGACTACAATGTCGCGATCACCCGCCGTGTCGTCGATCTCGCCCATTGGGTCGGTGCTTCCGTCGAGGGGGAACTCGGTGTGCTCGGTTCGCTCGAGCAGGGCGGAGGTGAGCAGGAGGATGGCCACGGCGTCATCGGCGAAGTCAGCGATGACCAGTTGCTCACCGATCCCGATCAGGCGGTGGATTTCGTGCGGGCCACCAGGGTCGATGCCCTGGCTATCGCGATGGGTACCTCGCATGGTGCCTACAAATTCAGCCGCAAGCCCGATGGCGACATCCTGGCCATGCATGTGATCGAGGAAATCCATCGTCGCATGCCCGGTGTGCATCTGGTCATGCACGGTTCCTCCTCGGTGCCGCAGGAGTTGCAGGACATGTTCAACGCCTTTGGCGGGGAGATGCCGCAGACCTGGGGCGTGCCGGTCGAGGAGATCGTCCGGGGCATTCGGCATGGCGTGCGCAAGGTCAATATCGATACCGATTGCCGGCTCGCCATGACCGCAGCCTTCCGCAAGGTCGCCAGCGAGAACCGCAGCGAGTTCGATCCACGCAAATTCCTCAAGCCTGCCATGGAAGGGCTGAAAACCCTCTGCCGCGAACGTTTCGAGGCGTTTGGCACGGCGGGACACGCCTCGCGGATCAAGGTCGTTCCGCTGCCCGAAATGGCCCGGCGCTATCGCGCCGGCAGCCTGGAACCGAAAGTTGAAGGCCTGGCGGCCGCAGCCTGAGGCGCTTTGCGATGCAAGGGCTCATCAAGCTCGCAAGGACGCGTCGAGACCAGGGACTGGCGCAATCCACCCAATCAAGGAGGACGAGATGAATGTGAATACGCAAACCGTCCGCGGCAAGGATCGCTACCGGTCCGGCACGATGGAATACAAGAAGATGGGCTATTGGGAGCCCGACTACGAACCCAAGGACACGGACGTCATCGCGCTGTTTCGGGTAACCCCCCAGGACGGTGTCGATCCTATTGAGGCCTCGGCGGCCGTGGCGGGTGAATCCTCCACCGCCACCTGGACGGTGGTGTGGACGGACCGGCTGACGGCAGCGGAAAAATACCGGGCCAAGTGCTACAGGGTCGATCCGGTGCCGAACGCGCCTGGCCAGTACTTCGCCTATATCGCCTACGACCTCGATTTGTTCGAGCCGGGTTCGATCGCCAATCTCTCGGCCTCGATCATCGGCAATGTCTTCGGCTTCAAGCCCTTGAAGGCGCTGCGCCTGGAAGACATGCGCTTCCCCGTGGCCTATGTGAAGACCTTCCAGGGACCGGCGACCGGCATCGTGGTCGAGCGCGAGCGGCTCGACAAGTTCGGCCGGCCGCTGCTAGGGGCCACCGTCAAGCCCAAGCTCGGCCTGTCGGGCCGCAACTATGGACGCGTCGTCTACGAGGCGCTGAAGGGGGGGCTCGATTTCACCAAGGATGACGAGAACATCAACTCGCAGCCCTTCATGCATTGGCGCGAGCGCTTCCTCTATTGCATGGAAGCCGTGAACAAGGCACAGGCCGCGTCCGGCGAGATCAAGGGGACCTATCTCAACGTTACCGCCGGCACGATGGAGCAGATGTATGAGCGGGCCGATTTCGCCCGGGAGATCGGCTCCAACATCGTGATGATCGACCTGGTGATCGGCTATACCGCGATCCAGTCGATGGCGGCCTGGGCGCGCCGCAACGACATGATCCTGCATCTGCACCGGGCCGGCCACAGCACCTATACGCGCCAGAAGAGCCATGGCGTGTCGTTCCGCGTCATCGCCAAATGGATGCGGCTCGCCGGCGTCGACCATATCCATGCCGGCACCGTGGTCGGCAAGCTCGAAGGCGACCCGAATACCACGCGCGGCTATTACGATATCTGCCGCGAGGACTTCAATCCGACCAACCTCGAACATGGTGTCTTCTTCGACCAGCACTGGGCCAGCCTCAACAAGCTGATGCCGGTGGCGTCCGGCGGCATCCATGCCGGCCAGATGCACCAGCTTCTGCACCTGCTCGGCGAGGACGTGGTGCTGCAATTCGGCGGCGGCACCATCGGCCACCCTCAGGGAATCGCCGCCGGCGCCACGGCCAACCGCGTGGCGCTGGAAGCAATGATCCTCGCCCGCAACGAAGGGCGCGACTACCTGCATGAGGGCCCGGAAATCCTGGCCAGGGCGGCCAATAGCTGTACCCCGCTCAAGCAGGCGCTCGAGGTGTGGAAGGACGTCACCTTCAACTACGAATCCACCGACACGCCGGACTTCGTGCCCACCGTCGCCGTCACCGCCTGAAGGGAGAAAGACGATGCGTATCACACAAGGGTGTTTTTCCTTCCTGCCCGATCTCACCGACGAGCAGATCGGCCGGCAGGTGCAATATTGCCTGGAACAGGGCTGGGCGGTGAACATCGAGTTCACCGACGATCCCCATCCCCGCAACACCTATTGGGAGATGTGGGGCCTGCCGATGTTCGACTTGCGCGATGCGGCGGGCGTGATGATGGAACTGGCCGAATGCCGGCGCGTCTATGGCGATCGCTATATCCGCATCTCGGGCTTCGATTCCACGCATGGCTGGGAGTCGGTGCGTATCTCCTTCATCGTCAATCGCCCGAAGGACGAGCCCGGCTTCCGCCTCGAACGTCAGGAAAGCGTCGGACGCAACATCCGCTACACCACCCACAGCTATGCCGCGGACCGGCCGGAAGGCCAGCGCTACGGCTCATAGGCTCGGATTTGGGCGGAAGTGGACAGTCTCGTTACCTTCCCCCTCCAGGGGAGGGTAAGCGCGGCGCCCACCGGCTCTATGTCTAGTCGTTCCCAGTCCGGCTGATGACGGCAGTGCCTCCCGTCTCTGGCGACCAGCCGGACAACTTGCTCCGTCGCCCCTGGGGCGGCGGAGTCTTTATCGGCGAGGATCACCATGCTCGATGCAAACACCGTGAAAGTGGCCGCCGAGACCGGTACGCCGGCAGCTGAGACCATCGATCTCAGGCAGGAGTTCGAGGCGGTCGGCATTGCCGATGTCTTCGCCCAGCTCGATCGCGAACTGGTCGGCCTCAAGCCGGTGAAGACGCGCATCCGCGAGATCGCTTCGCTTCTCATGATCGAGCGCATCCGGCAGAAGATCGGCCTGGCGAATGATCCGCCGACCCTGCACATGTCCTTCACCGGCAATCCCGGTACCGGCAAGACCACGGTAGCCCTGCGCATGGCCGACATCCTGCATCGCCTCGGCTTCGTGCGGCGTGGACATCTGGTTTCGGTGACGCGGGACGATCTCGTCGGCCAGTATATCGGTCACACCGCACCGAAGACCAAGGAGATCCTCAAGAAGGCGATGGGCGGCGTGCTGTTCATCGATGAGGCCTATTACCTCTACCGCCCCGAGAATGAGCGCGACTACGGCCAGGAATCCATCGAGATCCTGCTGCAGGTGATGGAGACGCAGCGCGACGATCTGGTGGTGATCCTGGCCGGTTACGAAGATCGGATGCAGAAATTCTTCGCCAGCAATCCCGGCTTCCGCTCGCGGGTCGCCCATCACATCGATTTTCCCGATTATGAGGAAGGCGAACTGCTGTCGATTGCCGAGCTGATGCTGCAGGAGCGCAATTACCGCTTCGATGCGCAGGCGCGGGCGGCGTTCATCCGCTACATCGAGTTGCGCAAGACCCAGCCCTTGTTCTCCAATGCGCGCTCCATCCGCAATGCCCTCGACCGCATCCGCCTACGCCAGGCGAGCCGGCTTGTCGACGACCTCGACCGCAGGCTGACTGCGGACGACATCATGACCATCGAAGCGGCCGATGTTCTGGCGAGCCGCGTCTTCGCCAAGGGCGCACAGCCCGATGGCGGAGGCGCCTGACCAAGATTGCAAGGGAAAGGAAGATCATCATGGCAGAACCGATCGTGATCGCGCCCTCCATCCTGTCGGCCGATTTCGCGCGGCTGGGCGAGGAGATCAAGGCTATCGACGAGAGCGGGGCGGACTGGATCCATTGCGATGTGATGGACGGGCATTTCGTGCCCAACATCACCTTCGGGCCCGATGTCATCAAGGCCGTCAGGCCCTACACGAAGAAGCCCTTCGACGTGCATCTGATGATCAAGCCGGCCGATCCCTATCTGGAAGCCTTTGCCAAGGCTGGTGCCGACATCATCACCGTGCATGCCGAATCCGGCCCTCATCTCGATCGCTCGCTGCAGGCGATCCGCTCGCTGGGCTGCAAGGCGGGGGCGACGATCTGCCCGGCGACGCCGGAAAGCGTGCTGGATTATGTGCTCGACCGTCTCGACCTCATCCTGGTGATGACGGTCAATCCGGGTTTTGGCGGGCAGGCCTTCATCACCTCGCAGCTCGACAAGATCCGGCGCATCCGGGCGATGATCGGTACAAGGCCGATCCGTCTCGAGGTCGATGGCGGCGTCAACCCCGAGACGGCAGCCCTGGTAGCCGCGGCCGGCGCCGATACCCTCGTGGCAGGATCGGCCGTGTTCCGGGGCGGGGCTGCAAATTATGCCGGCAATATCGCGGCCATCCGCGAAGCAGCGGAAGACCATGTCCGCAAGGCGGCGTAGCGGCAGGATGCGGCTCAGTCAAAAACGGTCTCGATTTCCGCCCGCCTGGGCGTGGTGACGAACGCAGCCTGCAGGATGAGCACGATCACGCCGAGAGCTGCCGAAGCGAAGGCAATGTCGCGCCAGCTATAGAACGCCGTGACATAGCCTGCCACGCCGGGACCCACTGCGGCGCCGAGGAAATAGAGGGCGAGCAAGATGCTTATGGCATCGCTCCGCCACTGGCGTCGCGCATTGTCGGCCGCAAAAGCAAGGCTGACGGAAAGAAGGCTGCCGGTCGCGGCTCCCTGAAGCAGGCGGCCGATGGCCCAGACGGAAAAATCGGGAGCAAGTCCCCCCAGCGTTTCGCCAATCACGAAGACGGACGTTGCGGTCAACAAGAAGGGTTTGTCACCGACCACCGCCCGCAGGCGTCCGCCCAGTGCGAGGAATACGATGAGGAACAGGAAAACGCCGGAGGTGACGGCGCCTATGAGCGCGTAGGAGAGCGCGAATTCCTGAAGGATGGCCGAGAGGCTGACCGTGGCGGCGCCGGAACCGAAGCCGACGACCAGGAGGGTGCAGGCGAGGATGAAGAACTGCAAACCGCGCGAGGGCCCGCGAGTTTCGCCGGATATCGACATCTGTAACCTCCCACGAACCTTGCAAAAACAAAGGGCGCCCCGAAGGCGCCCTTGATTCCGATCCGGAAACCGATCTTACTTGATCTTGGTTTCCTTGAACTCGACGTGCTTGCGCGCGACGGGGTCGTACTTCTTCATTGCGAGCTTTTCGGTCTTGGTACGGGTGTTCTTCTTGGTGACATAGAAGTAGCCCGTGTCTGCCGTCGAAAGCAGCTTGATCTTGATGGTGGCGGCCTTGGCCATGGTGATGCTCCGAATATTGCTACCGGACCGTATCGGCTAAGGCAGCAAAGCCGCGCAATGGCGCGGCCCTTTTGAATCTTGGCGCACACTACTCATGGAAGAGCCGAAGTCAACCAAAAGAAGCGCATGCCGGCTGGAATTGTGCGGCCATGATGGCCATTCGTGCCTCTCCTAGATCTCCTCCCGGCTCCGCACCCCCCGTTGCTCACGATAGAAGGGCACGGGGACATCCTTCTCCAGGCCGATTTCCAGTCTCTTGGCGACTTCCTCGAGAATGGTGCGGGTGATCCAGACCAGATCTTCCGCCCGGGCTTCGTCGAAGGAGAGCCATTTCGTCTCGATCAGCTCCGAGTCGGGCCCCACGACGCCTTCGGTCCGGTGCGCGATGGAGTTCGCATCGGCCACGAAGAAGCGCGTGTCGAATCGGCGCTTCATCGCCGGCGGCGTGATGGCGCGGGCGACGAAATGCAGGCTTTCGGGCGAGGGGAACACCTCGTGTTCGGCAAAGGCGCGCCAGTGCTCGCTGCTGGTGGCGGGAGCACCGAGCCCTTTTTCGCCGAGCAGGATGCCGGTTTCCTCGAAGGTTTCCCGGATCGCGCACAGGGCCAGTGCCCTGGCCTTGGCCGGGGAAGGGCTGACGACACGCGTGAGCAAGCCGCGTTCGGTATGGGCGGCCAGCGTGCCATAGGCGCTCATGCTGCGATCGGCCGGTTCGACGCGCCCGCCGGGAAACACCATCACGCCGGGCATGAAGGCATGACCGGCATGCCGCCTTCCCATCAGGACGCGCGGCGTCTTGCCGGTGCGATCGAGCAGGATCAGCGAAGCGGCATCGCGGGGCCGGACGGGACGGGGTTTGGAGGGCGAGGACGGGATTTCGGACATCGGTTCAGCAAGAAGGAAATGGCTCAGTACGGAGAAAGCGTATCGGGATCCGGCTTGCCGGAAAAACCATGCATGCGATTCGCCCATTGCAGCCCGATGATGGCGCCCTTGATCATCGGCAGCAGGACCAGCGACAGCACGATGGTCAGCGTACCGAAGATCACGCCGAGCGACCAGAGCGGCATCTCCGTCTCGATCACGCAGGTGAGGATGCCTGCAACCACGATGTGGCCGACGATCAGCATGGTGAAATAGGGCGGAGCGTCGTCGGCACGGTGATGCGACAGATCCTCCCCGCAGACACTGCAGCGAGGAGCGACCTTGAGATAGGAGGTGAAGATCTTGCCCTTGCCGCAATTGGGGCAACGCCCGAAGGCGCCCCGCCGCATGGCGAGGGCCGCATCGCGCTGCTCGGGCCGATATTCGTTCATCGCCGACTTCCCTTCCCGGCGCGCTTGCCTTTGAGCGCCTTGGCCTTGCGTTTGGCCGCATTGCCCTTGCGATCGGTGATGCGCGGCCGCTTGACCACGCCGACCTTTCGGCTGGGCGCGCGGCGCCGCTGGCCGTCCGAGACGATCTCGAAGCGCAGCGCACCGGCAAAGGGCGCCGCCTCCACCAGCTTCACCGACACCGTGTCGCCAAGCTGGAAGGATTCACCCGTGGCTGCACCGATAAGCTGATGCGCGTTCTCTTCGAAGCGATAATAGTCGTGACCGATCGTCGCGGCGGGCACGAAGCCGTCGGCGCCGGTTTCGAGGAGCTTGACGAACAGGCCCGACTTGATCACGCCGGACACGCGGCCCTGGAAGATCTCGCCGACGTGATCGGCGAGGAAATGGGCGATCAGGCGGTCGATGGTCTCGCGCTCGGCCGTCATGGCGCGTCGCTCGCAGGCCGAGATCTTGCCGGCGATCTCGCTCAGCATGGCAGGCGTCATTTCCGTCGGCAGGCCGTCATCGCCCAGATGCAGGGCCCGGATCAGGGCGCGATGCACGATCAGGTCCGAATAGCGGCGGATCGGCGAGGTGAAATGCGCATATCGGCGCAGGTTCAGGCCGAAATGCCCGATATTGTCGGCTGAATATTCGGCCTGGCTCTGCGAGCGCAGCACCACGTCGTTGACGAGATGAGCGTTATCGGTGCCTGCGACTCTTCCCAGGATGGTGTTGAACTGGCTCGGCCTGAGCGCTCCCTGCTTGGAGAGCGGGATGTCGAGCGTGTGGAGGAACTCGCGCAGGGCGATGATCTTCTCCATCGAAGGCTCGTCATGCACGCGGTAGACCAGCGGCGTCTTCTTGGCTTCCAGCGTCTCGGCAGCCGCCACATTGGCAAGGATCATGAACTCCTCGATCAGCCGGTGGGCGTCGAGGCGCTCGGGAACGACGACCCGGTCGACCATGCCGTTGGGCTTCAAGAGGATCTTGCGCTCCGGCAGATCGAGATCGAGCGGCCCGCGGCTGTCACGCTCCGTCCTGAGGCAGGCATAGGCGGCCCACAAAGGCTGGAGCACAGGAGCGAGCAACGGGCCCGTGACTTCGTCGGTATCGCCGTTGATGGCGCGCTGGGCCTGCTGGTAGGAGAGCTTGGCGGCCGAGCGCATCATCACGCGATGGAAGCTGTGGCGCAGCTTGCGCCCATCAGCGGCGATGATCATGCGCACGGCCAGCGCCGGCCTGTCCTCGTTGGCCCGCAGCGAGCACAGGTCGTTGGAGATGCGTTCCGGCAGCATCGGTACGACGCGGTCGGGGAAATACACCGAATTGCCCCGGATCAAGGCTTCACGATCGAGGGGCGAATCCGGCCTGACATAGGCGGCGACATCGGCGATCGCCACGGTCAGGATATGACCGCCTGGATTGGCCGGATCGGGATCCGGCTCGGCATGGACGGCGTCGTCGTGATCCTTGGCATCGGCCGGGTCGATGGTGATTAGCGGCAGGCGCCGCCAGTCTTCGCGACCGGACATCGTCGCCGGCTTGGCCGCCTCCGCCTCCTCCAGCGTGTCCTTGCGGAAGACATAGGGAATATCATGGGCATGGATGGCAATCAGGCTGATCGCTTTCTCGCTGCCAACCTTGCCGACGCGCTCGACGATGCGCGCCATGGGCGGGCCATGGCGGGCGCCACGCAGGGGCTCGATGGCGACGAGTTCGCCATCTTCCGCCTTTGCGGCATCGTCGGGACGCACGAGCATTTCGCGCCCGGCATTGCGCTTCTCGATCGGAACGATCTGGCCTTCGCCGTTTGGAAGGCGGCGGAAGACGCCGAGAATACGCTGGCGCAGCCGCTCCAGCACCTTGATCACCCGCCCGGTCGGCTGATGATCCGAGCTGCCGTCGGCCATGCGCAGCAGAACCCGGGAGCCAACACCGGGGGCAGCCCCGCCGAAGCGCTTGGGAACGGTCACCACGATGCGTGGCGGCTTGCCATTGTCCTCGTTCCAGTCCGAAGGCATGGCGACGAGTTCGCCATCGCGGTCACGGCCGGTGATGTCGGCGACGAGGGATGAGGGCAGGGCGCCGGGCGCATTGAAGCCCTTGCGGCTGCGCTGCACCACACCTTCGTCGGCAAATTCGTTGAGCAGATGTTTGAGGGCGATCTTCTCGGCCCCGCCCAGGCCGAATTCACGGGCGATCTCCCGTTTGCCGGCGCGGCCATGCGACCGGGCGATGAAAGCGAGGATGTCTTCGCGGCTGGGCAGGGCGGGTTCCAATGCCTCGGCTTGTTTGTTTTTACGAACCACAGAAATTATTCCGAATTGGCGTTGGCGGCCCGGCATGCCCGGGGAAAGCGGGCAGTGGATCCGGTGTCATCATAGACCAACGCATGGGGTATTTGTCGAAGCCAATCGTGGACATCGCGCATTTCCGCAACGTCCTGCGCGATTGGCAGCTCTGTCTGTCGAAGGAAGAGATTGTCGAAGCGCTCTGCGCGGCGATCCGGATGGATCCCACAGCGCGGCAGAGCCATGTTTGGCAAAACGCGGAACGGCAGGAAACTCAACGTGCCGGGACAGACTGTCCAAAACCCTCGAGCGATCCACAGGCACTGGCGGACGGAGGGACGGTTCGATCGAACCGGACATGGAGCCATATAAGTCCCCATGCTTGGTTTGTCAACGAAAATGCTGCGTTGCAGCATTCTAGCCGCGTGTCCTCGAGAACATGCCGCGTTGACCCACCGGGGAGCGATGATATCGTTTCTGTTTTGCGGGTCCAAACCGGGAGTACGGTATGCGTGGTGCACTGATCGGACTTTACCTCTCATCGACGCTTGTCGCGGCTTCGGGCATACCTGCTCCGGCCCAGGCGCAGGACAGCGCCAAGCCCGACGACAATCTCAATGCCGTGCTGTGGGATCAGACCGCCGTGGAAGCCAAGGCCAATGCGACGGCCATGTTCGCCCTGGCGAAGATCAGGCTCGACCAGGCCCTGGCCGACCCCGCTTGGACGGCCGCGCCCGTCGAGCAGACCGGCGATTTCAAGGATCATCCGCCGGCGATCGTCCTCGATGTCGACGACACCTTGCTGAACACCTCCAACTACCAGGCCTGGAACGTCAAGGCGGGGACACGGTTCACGCCGGAGACCTGGACGAAATATGTCAAGGCGCAAGTCGATACCGTCATTCCCGGCGCGGTTGAATTCACCCAATATGCGGCCTCGAAGGGGGTGAAAGTCTTCTACGTCACCAACCGCACAAAGGAGGAGGAAGAACCGACGGTGCAGTTGATGACCAAGCTCGGCTTCCCCGATGGCGGCAATGTCGACACCTTCCTCAGCGCCAAGGAGCAGCCGGACTGGAAGTCGGCCAAGGGCACAAGGCGGGCCGTGATTGCCAAGGATTATCGCATCCTGCTGCTGGTCGGCGATAATCTCGGGGACTTCACCGATGCCTATAAGGGAACGCCGGAAGAGCGCGACAAGGTCTTTGCAGACAATGCGTCCCATTGGGGACATGACTGGATCGTGATCGCCAATCCGACCTATGGCTCGTTCGAATCCGCGCCCTACAAGAGCAATTACGAGCTTTCGGCTGACGAGCAGCGCAAGCTCAAGATCGAGGCGCTGAAGAGCTGGGATGGCCAGTGAGATTGTAAAAGCCGGCGGCGCCCGTCCCCTCACGGTCTGGTACAACACCAGATGCCCGGTCTGCGATGCCGGCATCCGGCATCAACGCAACCGGCTCGTGGAAGCGGTCAAGGCCGGACGCATCGAGTTTCTGGACATCAATCTCGAACCGGATGCCCTCGTGCGTTTCGGCGCCAGCCTCGACGATATCAGGCGACGCCTGCATGCGACGGACGAGGAGGGCCGTCTGCTGGTCGGCGCCGACGTCGCTCTGGCCATCTGGCGGCGCACGCCGGGACAGGCCTGGATCGCCGGCCTGCTCGGTGCACCGGGGATCCACACGCTGACCTGCTTCGCCTATGACCGCTTCGCGGACTTGCTGTTTGCCTGGAACAAGCGCCACGGGCGGTGGTAGCGGACCTGGCTTCCATCACGGCAAGGGAACGGGGATGGCGAGATGGCGTCGGTCAGGTTCCTCCCAGCTATGAGGCCAATAGCTCACCAATGCCACGAGCCGCGGCTTGGCATTGGCCGGCTTGTAGACGAAAAGCGCATTCAGTCCATTGGACTGGGAACAGCCGCGCTCTTGCCCGGAAGCCTCGTCGACATAGACGATTTCATTGTCCCTGTTGTTCTCAGGCAAGGTGCGCACCAGTGAAAAGCTCTTGAGCTTGTCGCGTCCGAGAGCCGAGCAAGCCGCATCGGTGATCGTGCGGGGCAGGACGTCCACCGTGACGTCCCCTCCGGGAACAGCATCGCCGATGCTGAGATTCGTCGCTTCGGCGGCCATGGTGGCGTAGGCCTGGTCGGGGAGTGGTGGATCGAAGAGCCGTGCGCCCTCATACACGGCCTGTCGGGTCGGTTTCTCGCCGATTCCGAGCCTGGTCAGCAGCGGCTCCACCTTTTTGCGCGCCTCGGTGCGGGCGGCGTCTTCGGGGCCTTCCTTGTCATGCTCGATGGTGAAGGGCGCGTCGGGCACGGATTTGCCCGTGTCGAGATCGATCACGGAGATCGTGCTGTAGGGATGGATCGAGGCATCGTGCGTGCCGTATTCCTCGAAGGCGAAATAGCGACCGTCCTTGGAAAAGCCAATGATGTCGGGCGTGGCGGCATCACCGGCGAGGGCGGCTGCAAGGGCCAGGCCGTTCAGAAGGACTGCGCCGATCAGCCCTGCAACGCGACGAACCATAACACTTGCCTCCAGCCTGCATGAGAAGAGCAGGCTAGAGGCCTGGAGCGCCCTGAGGAAGTCCCGGCGGGAACAGGGTTCCAGCTGGGCCCAGTGATCAATCGGTATCGAACGGTACCTCGTCGGAATCGACGATTGCCTTGGTTGCCTTCTTGGCAGCGGTTTTCTTGGTGGCCGTGGCTTTCTTGGCCGGCGCCTTTTTGGCGGTCGCTGCCTTCTTGGTCGCCGGCGCCTTGCCGCCCTTGGCCGCAATGAGCTCGATGGCCTGTTCCAGGGTCACCGCGTCGGCTTCCATGCCCTTGGGCAGGGTGGCGTTGACCTTGCCATTGGTCACATAGGCGCCATAGCGGCCGGGCTTGACCTCGACGCTGCCGCCACCGGGATAGTCGCCGAGGGGACGGCCCGCCGGCGCACCGGCGCCGAAACGGCGGCCTGAACCTCCGCTTTCCTTGGTGAGGATCAGGGCGATGGCCCGGTTGGCGCCGACGGCCAGTACGTCGTCATCCTTGTCGAGATTGGCGTAGGTCTTCTCATGCTGGACATAGGGGCCGTAGCGGCCGATGCCGACCAGGATCGGCTTGCCGCTGTCGGGATGCACCGCGACTTCCTTCGGCAAGGAGAGCAAAGCCAGGGCCCGTTCGAGATCGACATTGGCCGCGCTCATGCCGCGGGGCAGGCTTGAACGCTTGGGCTTCTCGCCTTCGCCGAGCTGGACATAGGGACCGAAACGCCCATCGCGGAGGGTGACGTCGAGGCCGCTCTCGGGATCCGTGCCAAGCTTGCGCGTTCCGGCTTCGCCACCGCCATCCGCTTCGCCATTCTGACCGGCGCCGGCGGAAAAATTCCGGGTGTAGCGGCATTCGGGATAGTTCGAGCAGCCGATGAAGGGGCCGCGCTTGCCCAGTTTCAACGAGAGCGTGCCGGTACCGCAGACCGTGCATTGGCGCGGATTGGAGCCATCGCCCCGGTCGGGGAAGATATGGGGCCCGAGCAGGTCGTTGAGGGCGTCGAGCACCTGGGTGGTGCGCAATTCCTTGGTGCCGTCGATCGCGGCGGAGAAGTCACGCCAGAAATCGCGCAAGACTTCCTTCCAATCGAGCTCGTGGTTGGAAATGCGGTCGAGCTGTTCCTCCAGCGCCGCGGTGAAGTCATATTCGACATAGCGGGCGAAGAAGCTCTCCAGGAAGGCGGTAAGGAGACGGCCGGTGTCTTCGGCCTTCAGGCGCTTCTTGTCGATCGAGACATAGTCGCGGTCGCGCAGCGTGGCGAGGGTAGCGGCATAGGTCGAGGGCCGACCGATGCCGAGCTCTTCCATGCGCTTGATCAGCGTGGCCTCGCTGTAGCGCGGCGGCGGCTCGGTGAAGTGCTGGGTGGCGGCGATCGACTTCTTGTCGAGCGTTTCACCGGCGCTCATGGCCGGGAGGCGCTTGGCATCCTCGTCTTCGCCTTCATCGTCGCGGTCTTCATTGTAGAGCGTCAGGAAGCCGTCGAACTTCACGACCTGGCCGGTGGCACGCAGGTCGAGCTTGCGCCCGCCCGCCTCGACCAGGATGTCGACCGTGGTGCGCTCCAGCTCTGCCGATGCCATCTGGCTGGCAACGGTGCGCTTCCAGATCAGCTCGTAGAGGCGGGCCTGCTCGTTGTCGAGGGAACGGGCGACGTCCTTGGGCGTGCGGAAAGGATCGGTCGGCCGGATCGCCTCGTGTGCTTCCTGGGCGTTCTTGGCCTTGGTGGTATAACGGCGTGGCATTTCCGGCAGGTAGCCCGGCGCATAGCTCTTGCCGATCATGCTGCGCACGGCGGCGATCGATTCCGGCGCCATGTCGACGCCGTCGGTACGCATATAAGTGATCAGGCCGACCTGCTCACCATTGAGGTTGACGCCTTCATAGAGGCGCTGGGCGATCTGCATGGTGCGGTTCGGCGAGAGACCGAGCTTGCGGCTGGCTTCCTGCTGCAGCGTCGAAGTGGTGAAGGGCGGGAACGGATTGCGGCGGGCCGGCTTGGCCTCGACGCTGGCAACGGCATAGCGGCCCTGGTCGAGGGCCGCGCGGAAGGCGAGCGCCTCCTTTTCGGTGCCGACATCGAGCCGCTGGATCTTCTGGCCGTCGGCGCCGACGAGGCGGGCCTCGAAGACATCGCCGCGCGGCGTCGCCAAGGTGGCGACCAAGGACCAGTATTCGCGTGCGACGAAGCGCTCGATTTCCAGCTCCCGGTCGCAGACCAGGCGCAGCGCGACCGATTGCACCCGACCGGCGGAACGGGCGCTGGGCAATTTGCGCCAGAGCACCGGCGACAGGCGGAAACCGACGAGATAGTCGAGGGCACGGCGGGCGAGATAGGCGTCGACCAGGCCTTCGTCGATCTCGCGCGGCGCCTTCATCGCCTTCAGGACAGCGTCCTTGGTGATGGCGTTGAAGGTCACGCGTTCGACCGGGATATCCTTGATGGCGCGCTTCTGGCGCAGGATCTCCAGCACATGCCAGGAGATCGCCTCGCCCTCGCGATCAGGGTCGGTTGCCAGAATGAGCTTGTCGCTCTCCTTCACCGCCTTGGCGATGTCGCTGAGGCGCTTGCCGGCCTTGGCGTCGTTCTCCCACACCATGGCGAAATCGGCGTCGGGCTCCACCGAACCATCCTTGGCCGGCAGGTCGCGCACGTGACCATAGGAGGCGATCACCTGGTAGTTGGAACCGAGATATTTGTTGATCGTCTGTGCTTTGGCAGGCGACTCAACGATGACGACAGGCATGGGCGGGCCGTTCAATACGCGGAAAACGAAATCTCCCCTGCCAGGAGCTCACCTCGGTGGCCGGCCAAACAGGGCATGGAAACGAGCAGGCCGTCCGGCTTTTCGGCGCGAATAGGCGTCCTGGAGCCGTCGGCTAACTGCCAAATAAGGGTAAATCCGAAAATTGCAAACTGGCGCATTTGTCAGATTAGGTGGTGTTGCAACCACCAAGGCGGCGGCAAGATGGGCAAAAGCCGGGCTCAAGTCAATTCGACCGACCGGCTTACAACAGCGACACCATACCATTGCCGTGCCGTTCGATTCGTCCCGACATATCGAGCTCGAGCAAGGCGAGCTGAACCCGTCGGGCATCGAGTCCACAGGCTCGCACCAACTCATCCATGGCCACGGGAGAGGGGCCGAGGGCGGCGATCAGCCGATCCTGGTCGGGGTCGCCTGTCGAGACGGCTGGTGGAGTGGAAGGGGAGGCGGGTGAGGTGTCGTCGAAACTGAAGCGAGGTTGAACGGGTCGGCGCGGCGGCGGCGCGGGACGTTCGACCAACGGTGTCAGGGCTTCCAGCACATCGCCGGCATGCCGGACCAGGATGGCTCCCTCGCGCAGCAATTTGTTGCTGCCTTCGTTGCGCGGGTCGAGCGGGGAACCCGGGGCTGCCATCAGTTCCCGGCCTTGCTCCAAAGCCAGGCGGGCGGTGATGAGGGAGCCGGAGCGTGCAGCGGCCTCGATGATGACCACGCCGAGCGAAAGGCCCGAGACGATGCGGTTGCGTTTGGGAAAATCGCGTGCCGTCGCCACCCAGCCGAACGGCATCTCGGACATGACGCAGCCGGTTGCGCTGATGTCTCTTGCGAGCTGTGCGTGCTGGGGAGGATAGATGTTGCCCAGGCCGCCACCGACCACGGCGACGGTGCCGTTTGCTATCGTGGCGCTATGGGCCGCTTCGTCGATCCCTCGCGCCAGGCCTGAGACCACGGTGAAACCGGCATTGGCGAGTTCGGTCGCCATGACAGCCGCGAATCGACGCCCCAGCGCGGAGGCATTGCGGGCCCCGACGATGGCGACCATCGGCCGGGACAGGGGGGTGAGCGAGCCCCAGGCGGCGAGGAGGGGCGGGGCCGAATCGATGGCAGCCAGGGAGAGCGGGTAGTCGGCTTCGCCCAGCGCCACGAAGCGGGCACCAAGGGTGGCCATCGCCTGCAATTCACGCTGGAGGCTGGCATCGGACGGCAGCTTGAGGGCTCGACCGCTGCGTCTGGCAATGTCGGGCAAAGCCTCGATCACCGCCCGGGCGGAACCGTGGCTTTCCAGGAGACCCTTGAAGCTGATGGGGCCAATGCCGTCACAGCGGATCAGGCGCAGCCAATCCAGCTTTTCTTCGTCCGAGAGGGTAGGTCCCGGCGAGGTCACGCCTTCTTTCCGATGCGGCTCTCCGTGCCGTTGAGAAGACGGCCGATATTGGCGCGGTGCATGACCCAGAGGGCCACCGAGAGGACTGTAAAGAGCAAAGCTTCACGCTGATAGCCCATCAGCAGCAGCCCGATCGGGCTCAGCAGGCTGGCGGTCAGGGCGGAGGCGGAAGAATAGCGGGTGGTGAAGGCCACCAGGACCCAGACCAATGCGAAGAAGATGGCGATAGGCCAGGCAAAGGCGGCGAGGAGGCCGAGATAGGTCGCCACTCCCTTGCCGCCCTTGAATTTCAGCCAGATCGGGAAGAGATGGCCGACGAAAGCGGCTAGCCCTGCAAAGACCGCAGCCCCATCCCCCCAGAAATGGCGGGCAAGCAGCACGGCGGCCGTGCCCTTGAGGGCGTCGAGAATCAGGGTGGCGGCTGCCAGGTCCTTGCGTCCGGTGCGCAGGACATTGGTGGTGCCGATATTGCCCGAGCCGATGGCGCGGATGTCGCCCAATCCTGCCAGGCGGGTGAGGATCAGGCCAAAGGGGATCGACCCGAGCAGATAGCCGAGCAGCAGCGCCGCCAGCGTCGTCGTCAGGGTCAGGTCGGCAAACATCGGCAGCTCGCTTCGGGAGGAAAAGGCTCGTGCGGCACACTATCGCCACTCGCCAAGGCCCGGCCACGAAAATTTTTGTCCCTATGGGGAGCGGGAGATCAAGGCAGGAGTTTTCCTCAGCCTTTGTCGGGTCGACGGATTGCGATGACCCGGGAGCACGCTAAGGCTTTCCTGGTGAGCCGAGCTGGTTCAATGCTGTATGACACAAGGGCATGCCGCATTTGTAGGAATCGGCCGGCTGAAGGAGATTTGGATGCGTCTTATCGTGGCTTCGGCCTTGTTTTTCGGTCTCGCCGGCGTTGCTCTCGCGCAGCAGCCGACCTACAACGAGCAGGTCGAAAAGGAGTTTCCTGCCTTGGACCGGCTGGTGAAGACCCAGCCCTACAAGGGGGCCTATGGTGCCCTTTTGAAGGAATTGTCGCCCGTTCCCGACTATCTATCCGATGTGCTCAGGCGCAAGGGCGACTACATGACCTTCGGCTCCAAGCAGGTGAGCGTCGATGGTTCGCCTCACCGCGTTGCCATGGTCTGCCCGACCAACGTGACCTGTGCCGAATATGGCAGCGTCTTCCTGTTTACGGCCGATGGCCGCCAGGCCTGGGCGGAGGTCCGCGACGGCGACAAGCCGGTCTATCTGGGCGGGCCCAGCACGGCGCAGAAACAGGCCCTGGACCAGGCCTTCGACGAGTGAGGCGAGAAGTCGGTCGTCATCCCCGGCTGAGCCGCTCACAAGCAGAGCTTGCGAGGATACGGTCGGGAAGGACGAGCTACCCATTTCGGACGCGGGTCCTCAGCCCCGCTCGAACACCTGCTTGCCGGCGACGAAGGTCCGAGAGACCAGGCCGCTGAGGCGAGCGCCGTCGAAGGGCGAGTTCTTGCAGCGCGAACGCAGCCTGGCGGCGTCGAGCACGAAGGGCACGTCGGGATCGAAGACGATGACGTCGGCGCTGGCGCCCTTGGCGAGGGTGCCGCCGGGCAGGCGCAGGATCTCGGCGGGGCGGGTCGAGAGGGCGCGCAGCAGGCCGATCAGGTCGAGCGAGCCATCATGCACCAGGCGCAGGCCGGCCGAGAGCATGGTCTCCAGGCCGATGGCGCCGTCAGCCGCTTCCGCGAAGGGCTGGCGCTTGGTCTCGACGTCCTGCGGATTGTGATCGGAGACGATCGCATCGACCAGCCCGTCCTTGATGGCCTGCACCAGGGCCATGCGGTCATCCTCGTGACGCAACGGCGGTGACACCTTGCAGAAGGTGCGGAAGCCATCGATGTCGTTCTCGTTGAGGGTCACGTGGTTGATCGAGGTGGAGGCGGTGACGTCGAGTCCGTCCTGCCTGGCCCGGCGCAGCACTTCGATCGAGGCGCGGCAGGTGACAGTGGCGGCGTGATAGCGCCCGCCGGTCAGGGCGACCAGGCGCATGTCGCGTTCCAGCAGCATCGCCTCGGCCTCGGCGGGAATGCCGGGCAGGCCGAGGCGGCTGGCGAACTCGCCCTCGTTCATCACGCCATCGCCGGCCAAATCCCTGTCCTGGGTGTGATGGATGATGAGGGCATCGAAGTCACGCGCATAGGTCAGCGTCCGTCGCATCACCCGCGCATTCATCACGCTGCGCGCGCCATCGGTGAAGGCGAGGGCGCCGGCTTCGCCGAGCAGGCCGATTTCGGTCATCTCCTGGCCGGCGAGGCCCTTGGTCAGCGCCGCCATGGCATGGACATGCACAATGGCGGTGTCGCGGGCGCGGCGCAGCACGAAATCGACCACGGCCGGATCGTCGATCGGCGGATGGGTTTCCGGCGTGCACACGATGGTGGTGACGCCGCCGGCCGCCGCGGCCTGCGAGGCAGTGGCGAGCGTCTCGCGATGTTCGGCGCCGGGTTCGCCCGTCACGGCGCGCATGTCGATCAGGCCGGGGGCGACAACCTGGCCCTCGCAATCGAGGACGGCCGTGTCCGGCCCGACAGCGCCGGCGGTGAGATGAGGCCCGGTATCGGCGATGACGCCGTCTCGAATCAGCAGACCGCCATGCTGCTGGGTCCGGGCAGCGGGATCGGTCAGCAGGGCATTGGCCAGAAGCAGGGGGCGAGTGTTCGTCAACTTTTCATTCCCCTCAGACATTCGGCAGGTTGCGGGCGAGCGCTTCGAGCACGGCCATGCGGACGGCGACGCCCGCTTCCACCTGCTCGCGGATGAGCGACTGGGCACCGTCTGCGACGGCGGTGTCGATCTCCACCCCGCGATTCATCGGCCCGGGATGCATCACCAGCGCATCCGGCTTGGCATGGCTGAGTTTTTCTTCGTCCAGGCCGAAATAGCGGAAATATTCTTTGATCGAGGGAATGAAGGCGCCGGCCATGCGCTCGCGTTGGAGACGCAGCATCATCACGATATCGGCATCGCGCAGGCCTTCCTTCATGTCCCTGTGGATCTCGACGCCAAAGCGGTCGATGCCGGCCGGCAGCAAGGTGGAAGGAGCAATCAGCCGGACCCGGGCCCCGAGCGTGGCGAGCAGCAGGATGTTGGAGCGGGCAACGCGCGAATGCAGGATGTCGCCGCAGATCGCCACCGTCAGCCCGGCGATTCGTCCCTTGTTGCGGCGGATGGTCAGAGCATCGAGCAGGGCCTGGGTCGGATGCTCGTGGGCACCGTCACCGGCATTGACCACGGCGCAATCGACCTTTCGGGCGAGGAGATGCACGGCGCCGGCCTGGTTGTGCCGGACCACGATCACGTCGGGCCGCATGGCATTGAGGGTGATGGCCGTGTCGATCAGCGTCTCGCCCTTCTTCACCGAGGACGAGCCGACCGACATGTTCATCACGTCGGCGCCGAGGCGCTTGCCCGCCAGTTCGAAGGAGGACTGGGTGCGTGTCGAGGGCTCGAAGAAGAGGTTGATCTGGGTTCGCCCGCGCAGGGCGGACGACTTCTTCTCCACCTGCCTGTTGAAGGCGATGTGCTCGTCGGCCTCGTCGAGCAGGCTGATGATGTCGCTCTCCGTCAGGCCTTCTATGCCGAGGAGGTGGCGGTGCGGATATGTCGCTGAAGCTGGCTTGGTCATCAAAGCCGACTTCATAGGCCTCACAGGTGACGGCAGCAAGGCAGGAGATGCGCCTTGCCCGTTTTTCCACCGCGGGCGTTGGGCCGGATCCCTTGCCTATCCCTCGGACCAATGCTATCGGCGAGGCGATACTCGAACCCGGAAAGGAGGGCTGCGCATGATTATTCGCTGCGATCATCATCGCCAGCGTGGCCCAGTTCAGGCCCTGCAGACGCGTTTGCAGGGCTGACCAGAGGTCGTATCTCCCCTTGCTGGTCCGCCCTTCGTGGCCGTGCAGGATGCGCTCGCATGCGCACCCGCACATCGTCAAACGCCGTGCCTTCGCCTGCATTTCCCGATGGCTGCGTGCCCGGGATGCCGCGTTCGCCGGTCCGGACCAGAGAATAGACCCATGAGCCTGATCACCCTGCGCAATCTCGGCGTGACGCTGAGCGCACCGCTGTTTTCGCAACTCAACCTCAGCATCAATGCCGGCGACCGTATCGGCCTGGTGGCCGCCAATGGCCGCGGCAAGTCCACTTTGCTGCGCTGCATCGCCTGCACGATGGAGGCCGGGGAGGGCGACATCACGAGGTCGCGCGGCCTGACGGTCGGCCACGTCGAACAGCAGGTGCCGCCTGCGCTCCTCGAAATCCCCTTCTACGACGCCGTCCTCGCGGCGTTGCCCGAAGAAACGCAGGCCAGCGAAGCCTGGCGGGTCGACGTCACCCTCGATTCGCTGCAGGTGCCGGACGACTTGCGCCAGCGGGCACTCGGGCAGTTGAGCGGCGGCTGGTTGAGGCTCGCCATGCTGGCCAGGGTCTGGGTCAGGGACCCCGATCTGCTGCTGCTCGACGAGCCGACCAACCATCTCGACCTTGCCAAGATCGCCCTGCTGGAAGACTGGCTCAATGCCCTGCCACGCGACGTGCCGGTGCTGGTGGCGAGCCATGACCGCGCCTTCCTCGATGCGACCACCAATCGCACGCTGTTCCTGCGTCCGGAACGCTCGCAGCTCTTCCCCCTGGCCTATTCCAGGGCGCGGGCTGCGCTGGAGGACGCCGACGCTGCCGAGGAACGACGCTATCAGCGCGACATCAAGGCGGCCCAGCAATTGCGCAAGCAGGCGGCGAAGCTGAACAATATTGGCATCAATTCCGGCAGCGACCTCCTGGTGGTCAAGACCAAGCAGCTCAAGGAGCGGGCCGAGCGCCTGGAGGAAGCGGCAAAGCCGGCCCATCAGGAGCGCTCGGCAGGTGCGGTTCGCCTCGCCAGCCAGGGCACGCACGCCAAGGTGCTGGTCACGCTGGAGGATGCCGCCGTGACGATCCCGGATGGCACGCTGCTGTTCCGGACCGGCCGGCGCTTCATCTGCCAGGGCGATCGTATCGTCCTGCTTGGCCGGAACGGCGCGGGCAAGAGCCGCCTCATCGCCATGCTGCGCCGTGCCATTGCACAGCCTGATGCCAGCGTGGAGGGCGTCAAGGCAACGCCTGCGCTGGTCCTGGGCTATGGCGATCAGGCTTTGGCCGATCTCGACGACGGACAGACGCCACACCACGCCCTGACCCATCGCTTCGAGGTCGGTGACCAGCGGGCTCGCTCGCTGCTGGCCGGGGCCGGCATCGCCATCGAAAAGCAGGCCCGCCCGATCGGCCAGCTTTCCGGCGGCCAGAAGGCGCGCTTGGGCCTGTTGATGCTGCGCCTGGCCGAACCGAACTTCTATCTCCTCGACGAGCCGACCAATCATCTCGACATCGAGGGCCAGGAGGCGCTGGAAGGGGAATTGCTGCGCCCCAATGTCAGCTGCCTGCTGGTCTCGCATGACAGGAGCTTCGTGCGGGCCGTCGGCAGCCGCTTCTGGCTGATCGAGGGCCGGAAACTCATCGAGGTGGACGGACCGGAGGCATTCTTCGCCTCTGCCAGCCAAATGGAAGGCTGATTCTTCAGGTCGGCTCTCTTGTCTGGCCATGCGCACGATCGGGAGAACGGGCAGGAGACCCCGGCATTGCCGTGTTTTTTGGATGGGCCCTTTCGCATGTTTCGAAAGGGCCTTTCCCCTCCGGAGGTTGGAATATTTCCCTTGTCCGGGCACGGGGGCTGGCTCTTAATGCCCGTGCCGGGGGGCGCCAAACAAGAACAGCGGGGGAGAACGCTCATGGCAGGCGCGGCGGCAGGTCAGTCGAAAGCGGGAACCGTACTCAGGGTCACCAGCGGCAACTTCCTCGAAATGTTCGATTTCTTTCTGTTCGGGTTCTACGCCACCCAGATTTCCCAGGCCTTCTTTCCCTCCCAGAACGAAACGACGTCTCTTCTGCAAGCTTTCATGACCTTCGGGGCCGGTTTCCTGATGCGACCGCTCGGCGCACTGTTCCTGGGCGCCTATATCGATCGCATCGGCCGACGGCAGGGGCTGATCGTCACGCTCGGCATCATGGCAATGGGCACCGTGCTGATCGCCTTCGTGCCGGGCTATCAGACCATCGGCGTGCTGGCCCCGATCCTGGTGCTGGTCGGACGGTTGCTGCAGGGGTTTTCGGCGGGCGTTGAACTGGGCGGCGTCTCCGTCTACCTCGCGGAGATGGCGCCTCCGGGCAACAAGGGCTTCTATGTCTCCTGGCAATCGGGCAGCCAGCAGGTCGCCATCGTCGTCTCGGCCCTGATCGGCTATGCGCTCAATCACCTGTTCGTGCCGGAGACCATCAGCGATTGGGCCTGGCGTATACCCTTCTTCATCGGCTGCATGATCGTGCCGCTGCTGTTCTTCCTGCGCCGGAGCTTGGAAGAGACGGCCGAGTTCGAGGCGCGCCAGGTCCGCCCGACCCTGCAGCAGGCCGTGTCCTCGCTCCTGCAGAACTGGCAGGTCGTGCTGCTCGGCGTGATGCTGGTGCTAATGACCACCGTCTCCTTCTATCTCATCACCGTCTACACGCCGACTTTCGGCAAGAGCGTGCTCAAGCTCTCCGAATCCGATGCCCTCGTGGTCACTCTGTGCGTCGGCATCTCCAATTTTATCTGGCTGCCGGTGATGGGCGCGTTGTCGGATCGGGTCGGGCGCTTTCCCATCCTGGCGATCTTTTCCTTCCTGATGCTGGTGACCGCCTATCCCGCGCTTTCCTGGCTGGTCAGCGCGCCGAGCTTTGCGCGCATGCTGGAGGTCGAGCTGTGGTTTTCCTTCCTCTATGGCAGCTATAACGGCGCCATGGTGGTGGCCTTGACCGAGATCGTGCCGGCCCATGTCCGCACCACCGGTTTCTCCCTGGCCTACAGCCTCGCCACGGCGCTCGGCGGTTTTTCGCTGGCGATCTCCACCTGGCTGATCTCCCTGCTGCAGAACAAGGCGGCTCCGGGGCTGTGGCTCTCGGTGGCGGCTGCTTGCGGATTGATCGCGGCGCTGCTCATCTATCGCACGAAGCTGGCGAGCAGCCGGCCGGATCCGGCTTCGGCGTTCTAGAACAACCGGGCCTTCATGCCTGAAAGCTGGTTTTCTCCAACCTTTTGTTGGATAAGGCCCTGTGTATTCCGGCAGATCGCGGAACGCTTCGGGGGATGATTGTCGCAAATGTCGGATGTCGTGAGATTGGGGCGAGAGGCCGCCTGGACACTCGCCCATGGCGCCTGCCGGGGGGCGGGTGCCAGTGAGGTGATTGCAAGGTCGCTCGCCGATGCCATCGTCGCTGCCGAATGGGCCGCGCGCCCCTCGGTGGGCCTTGCGCATCTGCGCGATTATCTGGCCGGCTTTACCTCGGGGCGGATCGCCACCAATGTGGAGCCGGAATTCGACGATCCGGCCTTGGCCGTCATCCGCTCGGATGCGAAGGGCGGCATCGCCCAGCTCGGCTTCGACAGGGCCTACCGGGAGTTATGCAGCCGGGCCGGCCGCTATGGCCTGGCGGTCTTCGCCCAGCGCAACAGCTATACCACTGGCGAGCTCGGCTATTATGTGCGCCGCCTGGCCGAACAGGGATTGGTGGCTATCGCCGCGTCGAATGGCCCGGCCCTGATGGCGGCCGCATTGGGCAGCGAGGCGGTGTACTGCACCAATCCGCTGGCGTTCGCGGCACCTGTCGCAGGCGGGCCGCCTTTGGTGATCGACCAGGCCTCCAGCGCCACGGCCTTCGTCACTGTCCGGAAGGCTGCCGAGAAGGGCGAGGCCATTCCCGAGGGCTGGGCGGTCGATGCACACGGGCAGCCGACGACCGATGCGAGCGAGGCCGTCAAGGGAGCACTCCTGGCTTTTGGGGGCGCACGAGGCGGCAATATCGCGCTGATGGTGGAGGTGCTGGCAGCCGGCATCAGCGGAGCGAACTGGTCGCTCGATGCCCCTCGTTTCATGACCGGCGAGAAGAGCCCGGGCACGGGCCTGTTCGTCCTCGCTCTGAAGCCTGATCTCCTGGAGCCGGACTTTGCCGATCGCCTGAAGAAGCAGTTGGAAAGGCTGTCCGGCAAAGGCGTGCATATCCCCGGCCGCAAGCGTGCCGAGGACACTATCGAAATTCCCAAGGCTGTGATCGAGGCGCTGGAGCGGCACGGACGCTGAGCGGTCTCGCCGTTGCGGCTCCGTCTGACGATTTTCGCCAAATCTTTGATTCGGTTTCGAAAATCGTCAAGTGTCCAAGGCTCGGATGCGTCGGTATCTTCCAGACTCGGTATATTTTCAATGGATCCGCGCGCCTTGGCGGCGCAGTTCCTGCTGGACCTGCGCGATCTCCAGATCGCGGAAGGAGCGCCCACTCTTTAGGGAAACTGCGGCAGCCGCGCCTGCGCCCTGGCCGGCGACGGCGCAGCACATCATGTTGCGCACGGCGGCATGTGAAACCTTGTCGCCGCCAATGCTGCGGCCGGCAACGATCAGGTTTTCGATCTTCTGAGGCAGCATGGCGCGATAGGGCACATGGAAATAGCGTCCGGTCGTCGGCAGGATCAGGATGCCGTAGCCGTCGATGAATTCGGGGAAGATGCCGATCGAATCATCAAAACGGGCCTGCTCGCGCACATCGGACCCGACCATATTGTAGAGGGCGTCGATCTTGCGGGTATCGCGGATGCCGATCGTCATGCCGAAATTGCGGAGCTTGGCGGTTTCGCAGCCCGGCATGTAGCGGCGCAAGGCCTCTACCGCCATCACGGCCTGGCGCCGCCCCTCGATCTCGCCCTTGGTGAGGTCGTTGGGATCCGTCCCGTCCAGCTCGGGCAGATGCACCAGATTGAGATAAGTGAGGTCGCCCTGGTCGGAAACCGCGCCCCAGGTGCCGCAGATCGTCGACAGATTGGTGGGAATTTCTCCCGCTTCGATTGCCTTCCTGAACGGCTTGCGCAGGAAGGGCGAGAACATCGCGTCCTCCTTGCCGGTGGTTTCGACCGTCCATTCGCCACCACCCCAGTCCTTGTAGGTCTGCGGATCGGTCTTCACCGCCTCGAGGAAGCGGCGTTTGTCGACGCCGCACATCGAGAACATCACCGAGGCGGCCTGCATCTCTTCACGCGGCGTCTTGTAGGTAGGAGCACCCGCCCGGAAGGCGATATCGGCATCACCGGTCGCATCCACCACACGCCTGGCCAGGATGGCTTCGCGGCCGGCCTTGCTTTCGGTGATCACACCCCTGATCGCGCCGTCCTCGACGATGGTGCCCACCACCAGCCTGTGGAGCAGGGGACGAATTCCGGCTTCCTGCACCAGGACATCGGCGACATATTTGAACAATTCGGCGTCGAGCGCCTGGCTGTCGGATTGCGGCTCGGGTTGGGCCGCACCCATGGCCTTGGCGCGCTGTTCGAACTCGATGCCGATGCCCTCGCTGTCGACCGTGTTTTCATGCCGATACCAGGCAAAGCCTTCGACGCCGACCTGCGTGATGTTGCCACCGAAGCAGCCATGGCGCTCCAGCAACGTGGTTTCGGCACCGGCCCGGGCGGCGGCGAGGGCGGCTGCCAGCCCCGCCGGGCCGCTGCCGACCACCAGGACGTCCGTTTCCAGGATGACGTCGATCCGGCGCGCCGGTTCAGTGATCGTTCTCATGATGCTATCGCCCATAGCCCAGGCGATCCAACGCGCCTTGCAGAATGAAGGATGCCGCCATTTTGTCGACGACTTCTGCCCGCCTGCGACGCGAAGCGTCGGCTTCGAGCAAGGTTCGGGTCACGGCCGCCGTGGACAGGCGTTCATCCCACAGGGCAACCGGCAGGTCGCTCAGGCGCTGCAGGTTGCGGGCGAAACTCTCCGAGGCCTGAGCGCGCGGACCTTTGCTTCCATCCATGTTGAGGGGATAGCCGAGTACCAGGCCGCCGACCTCGTGTCGGGCGCAGAGAGCGAGCAGCTGCTCGGCATCGGCGGTGAATTTGGTGCGGCGGATCGTTTCCAGGGGCGAGGCGATGGTGAGCATCACGTCGGATAGTGCCAGGCCGATCGTCTTGGTGCCGAGATCGAGGCCGAGCAGGCGCTGGTTGGCGGGCAAATTTTCGGCGAGGTCGAAGAGATCAACAATCAAGGAAATATCTCTGGGGGCGAGCGTCCCGGGATTGGCGCCCGGCTGCAATGCCGATAGCATTTTGGGGGCTGCGGGCGTTATGGTTTTCTAGGGCATCGCGCCGAAAAGTGGAGGCCGGTTTTCGGCAAAAAGATGCGAGAGCAACGGGCTTCCGCATCGGACCCGATTTTGAGATCGGGTTCGTTGCTGTACTCATGACACCAACCTCATTGTTCAAGGAATTGTCCAAATGCGTATTACCTGGCTCGGCCACGCCGCTTTCCGGGTCGAATTCGACGGCAAGGCCGTGTTGTTCGACCCCTTCCTGAGCGGGAATCCCTCTTTCAAGGGAGACCGTGCCGCCGTCAGCGCCGGCATCAGCCACATATTGCTCACCCATGGCCATGCCGACCATGTTGGCGACACCATCGAGCTGGCGCGGGAAACCGGTGCGACGGTGGTCTCCAACGCCGATCTGGTGACTTTCCTGGCGGGTAAGGGCGTGGAGAAGGTCGAGCCGATGAACACCGGCGGTACAGTCGATCTCGGCGGATTCAGCGTCACGATGGTGAGAGCCGATCATTCGGCCAGCCTGATCGACAATGGCGTCAGCATTGCCGTCGGCAATGCCAATGGCCTCATCCTCAAGGCGCCGGGCCAGCCGACGCTCTATCATCTCGGCGATACCGACATCTTCTCCGACATGGCCTTGATCGCCGAATTGCATCAGCCCAAGATCGGCCTGGTGCCGATCGGAGACCGCTACACCATGGGCCCGCAGACCGCGGCACTGGCGGTGAAGCGCTATCTCGGCCTCGATGTCGCCATTCCCTGCCACTACGCCACCTTCCCCGGCTTGGTGAGCAATGCCGATACCTTCGCCGCGGGGCTCGCCGGCACCAAGACGCGGGTGCTTGCGCCCAAATCCGGTGAGAGTGTGGAAGTCGGGTGAGGATGCATGGCCGAGTCGCGGGTAGCCTGCCTGCGACTCGGCGTCCAAAGCGGTGGCTATTTGTAACTCGGCCTCAGCGATACCGGCAGTAGCGCTTGCTGTAGTCGGCGGCGTTGACATCCCCGAGGCTGGAGCCCTTCTGCCAGAGATCGCAGGCCTTGTTGCGGTTTCTCGGCATGCCCGTGCCGTCATAGGTCATGATGGCGAGGCCGACATAGCCTTGTGAATCGCCGGCTGCGATGGCCTGGTTATAATAGTCGATCGCCTTCGGGTAGTTGCGGCGCCCCCCGACACCAAGGCGGTAATAGTCGCCAAGGCCTGAAAGGGCGAACATCACTTTCTCGTCTGCGGCCCTCTCCATCAGTGCCAAAGCAGCGGCAGGGTCTTTCTTGACGCCGCGCTGGTTCTTCATCAGGCCGGTCGCCACGTTGTAGATCGCCCGTTTGTGTCCCTTTTCCATGGCAGCCTTGTAAGCCACCATGGCTTCCTTGTAGTTCCCGGCCTTGTCATAGCTGCGTCCGAGCTGGAAGAACTCCCTGGCCGGCGCATCAGCAAGCTGCGTCGCCCTGAGACAGGCTGTGATGGCCGCCGAGGTGTCGAGCTTGTCGAAGGTGACGCCGGGCAGGTTGGCCGGCTTCTGCTCGTCCATCGCATGAGCGGCCGCGCGATCGCAGGCCTCGATATCGGGTGACAATGCCCCATCCTGAGCAGTCTGGGCGGGAGGGGACGAGGTTGTCGGTTCCGTTGCCGGCGGCGGTGTGGCGCGGTCTTGGGCCGTTGTCTCCGGCGCCGGCGTGGACGGTGCCGCAGCCTTGCCCAGGGCTTTCAACTTGATCTCGGCCAGCGGCTTGTAGATGCCCTTGAAGGTGCCGTTGGCCACCTGGTCGAGATAGGCTTGGAACATGGCGGGATCGGTGCTGTTTTGCACCGATTGCCAGAAGATGTCCTCGGCCGACTGGCTCGCCTGGGCGAGCAGCAGCGGGCGGGCAGGATCCGCCAGCCCCGGCGCGCTCCAGGACAGCGCCAGCGCCGTGGCGATCAGGGACCCTGCCAGCAGTTTCATCGACATCTGCGCTCTCCGCTCATTTCCAACCGTCCGACTGAATCTGCCTGCGCCTGTCGCTCAGCCCGGCGGGCATTTGGCATTGAGATTGCCGGCTGCGTCGGCATCCCCGGCGGCTGCACCCTGCCTGAAGAGATCGCAGGCCTTGCCGACATCCTTGGTCACACCCTGACCTCTGAGATAGAGCAGGCCGAGGCCTGAATAGGCCGTCGGTTCCTTGCTCTTGACTCCGAGTTCGTAGATCGCCGCCGCCTTGCGATAATCGCGGCTGGCGCCAAGGCCGTTGGCATACATCCAGGCGATTCGACTGACGGCCGGCGCATAGTTTCCATCGATCGCCTTGTAGTAGAGGCTGAGGGCCTTGATGGCATCCTTGGGAACACCGCGGCCAGCCAGATAGCGCCCGGCGAGCTCGTAGAGAGCGAGGCCGTGGCCGAGCGAGGCCGCCTTCTGGAGTTGGGCCAGCGCGAGCGAATCCTGTCCGGCCTGTGCGTAGGCGAGGGAGAGCTGATAAAAGACGCGGCGCGGCGCTGCGGGCACCGCAATGGCCTTGCTGCACGCGGCTATGGCCGCCGAGGCACCGTCGCCGGACAATCTTGCTCCGGCAATCGCGGCCGGCTTGTCGGGGTCGCGCGCATCCGCGGCTGCCTGGTCGCAGGCCGTCACAGCGGCGTCGGCGACCGCGTTACCGGGCGTGGGCTGCGGCGACAGGGTGGCTTGCTCGGCAGGTGGCGGCGAGGAAGGAGCAGGTTTCGCTGCCGGTTGCTGCGCGGCTTTGGGCTGCAGCGCGGCAAGCTTGATCTGGGCGAGCACCTTATAGGTCCCCGTGAACGTGCCGGTGCCCACCTGGTCGAGATAGGCCTGGAACATGGCGGGATCGGAGCTGTTCTGGATCGATTGCCAGAACAGGTTTTCCGACTGGCTGGTGCCGGCGGCATTGGAATCGGGCGTGACCGGTGGCGGCGGAGCACTCACGCGGGCGGCCGGCAACTCGCCCGTCAGAGTGACGCGGCCGACGATGCCGTCATAATAAGCGGGGATCTGCTCCCGCCCGGCGCTGCGGGCGAGGGTCCGCACCTTCTCCTGCGTTTCCTTGGCCATGTCGATCAATGTCAGGTCCTGGCGGCCCAGCAGGGGCAGGAAGGAACGTACGAAGACGGAGGTCTTTTCCGAGTCGGCCGGCGACAGGCGGTCCAGCGCCTCCTGCTTGGTCCCCGCCGAAAACATGATGAAGACGCCACCGTCGGCTTCCATGCGCGCGAGGCCGCGTGTGGTCGGCAGGGCGCGCGTGCCGCCCTGGGCGAAGGGATTGTTGCGGCAGGCATCGAGAATGGCCACCACCTGTCTTGCGCCCTTCGCCCGGAAGCGGTCGATGATGTCGGCGGCATTGAAGGATTCATCCTTGACGAGCCCGGATTCGCCCTCCCTGGCGGTGGGAACGTCGACGGGCAGGAGCCAGTTCTGGCCCTCGATCTCGACGCCATGGCCGGAATAGTGGAAGAGGACGGTGTCACCGGGGCTGATCGCCCCCTCCACCGCGGCCATGGCCCGGCTGATCTGGCGCTTGGTGCCATTCTCCACCAGCGTGACCGTGAAGCCCGCCCGCTGCAGGGCGTCCCGCATGGCCTGGGCATCGTTCACGGCGGTCTGCAGCGGCGCGACTTCCTGATAGGCATTGTTGCCGACGACCAGAGCCAGGAGCTTGGCCGAAGCCGGCATGACGCCGCCCCCGAAGGCCAGCATGGCAAGGAGAACAAGGGCGAGGCGTGCACTCATGGCGGTTCCCCGGTCACCGAAGAAGAATATCTTACGCAAGGGCCTCATGCGAAGGACTTCGCGCAAATGGCGTCAAACGAACGTGACTCGTTCCCCCGCTTTACGACATCATGGGGGACAAGATCGGTTGCGCCTGCAAAGCTACGCGTGATAGACCGCGCCGTTCCGTGATTTCGCGCACAATCGAGGGTTTCATGTCTGTCGATGCCGCCACGGTGAAGCGTATCGCGCGTCTTGCGCGCATTGCCGTCACCGAAGAAGACGTTCCGCATTTGCAGGGCGAGCTGAATGCCATCCTCGATTTCGTGGCCCAACTCGACGAAGTCGATGTCGATGGCGTGGAACCGATGACCTCGGTAACGCCGATGCTGATGAAGAAGCGCCAGGACGTGGTGACGGACGGCAATATCGCCGCGAAGATCGTCGCCAACGCGCCGGCCTCCGAGGACAATTATTTCCTCGTTCCCAAGGTCGTCGACTGAATTACGCCATTTCCAGGCCCAGCGTGCTCAAGCCGCGGCACTCCGCGTCGCTTCGAACCCGGGCTGCATCCGTTCAGGACATCTTTCCGTGAGCCACATCACCGATCTCACCCTTGCTGAAATCCGCGACGGCCTGAAGGCCAAGACCTTCACCGCAACCGAAGCGGCCAAGGCCTATCTCGATGCGATGGAAAAGGCACGCGGCCTCAACGCCTATGTGCTGGAGACGCCGGAGCAGGCGCTCGCCATGGCGGCCCGGGCCGATGACAAGCTCGCCAAGGGCGAGGGCGGCCCGCTCGAAGGCGTGCCGCTCGGCGTCAAGGATCTCTTCGCCACCGAGGGGGTGCGCACCACCGCCTGCTCGCGTATCCTCGACAATTTCGTGCCGCCCTATGAATCGACCGTGACGAGCCAGCTCTGGCGCGACGGTGCCGTCATGCTCGGCAAGACCAACAACGACGAATTCGCCATGGGCTCGTCGAACGAGACCTCCGCCTTCGGGGCGGCCGTCTCGCCCTGGCTGCCGCCGGGCTGGAGCGCCGAGGACGGCAAGCGCAAGCTCGAAGAAGCACGCGCCGCCGGCGAGACGCCGAACGGCTTCCTGGTTCCGGGCGGCTCCTCCGGCGGCTCCGCCGCCGCCGTGGCCGCGCGCCTGTGCCCTGGTGCGGCCGGCACCGACACCGGCGGCTCCATCCGCCAGCCGGCCGCCATCACCGGCATCACCGGTATCAAGCCGACCTATGGTCGTTGCTCGCGCTGGGGGATCATCGCCTACGCCTCCTCGCTCGACCAGGCCGGTGCCTTCGGTCATACCGTGCGCGACTGTGCCATCATGCTCAATTCGATGGCCGGGCACGATCCCAAGGACACCACCTCCATGGATATCGCCGTGCCCGACTACGAGGCGGCGATCGGCGGCAGCGTCAAGGGCAAGGTCATCGGCATTCCCAAGGAATACCGGGTGGAAGGCATGTCGGCGGAGATCGACGCACTCTGGCAGAAGGGCATTGACTGGCTGCGCGATGCCGGCGCCGAAATTCGCGAGATCAGCCTGCCGCACACCAAATATGCCTTGCCGGCCTATTACATCGTGGCGCCGGCCGAGTGCTCCTCGAATCTGGCCCGCTATGACGGCGTGCGCTATGGCGAGCGGGTTGCCGGCCGCGAGATCACCGAGCTCTACGAGAACACCCGCGCTGCCGGTTTCGGCGCCGAGGTGAAGCGCCGCATCCTGATCGGCACCTATGTGCTTTCGGCCGGCTACTACGATGCGTACTACGTCCGGGCCCAGAAGATCCGCACGCTGATCAAGCGCGATTTCGAGCAGGCCTATGCCAGCGGCGTCGACGCCATCCTCACGCCGGCTACCCCGTCGCCTGCCTTCGGCATCGGCGAAAAGGGCGGTGCCGATCCGGTGGAGATGTATCTCTACGACGTCTTCACGGTGACGGTGAACCTGGCCGGCCTGCCGGGCCTGTCCGTTCCGGCCGGGCTGTCCTCGGGCGGCCTGCCGCTCGGCCTTCAGCTCATCGGGCGCCCCTTCGACGAGGAGACATTGTTCACCCTCGGCCATGCCGTCGAGCAGGCGGCCGGCTCGCTCGGCCGGCCCGAGCGTTGGTGGGCCTGAGCATGAGCGGCGGCCAGGACACCAGCAAGGACACCAGCAAGACGTCGGGCACGACCGAGACATTGGCGGATCTGCGCCGCGAGATCGATGCCATCGACGAAAAGCTGGTGCACCTCCTGGCCAGCCGCCTCGAGGTCGTGCAACGGGTGGTCAAGGTGAAGAACCGCGACGGCCTGCCTGCCAACATCCCCGAGCGCGTCGAGGAGGTGGTGGCATCGGCCTGCAGGCGGGCTGAAATCGAAGGATTGCCGCCCGAACTTGCCGAACTCATCTGGCGCGACATGGTGGCCTGGATCATCGACTACGAGAACCAGCACCTGACCACGGACAAACGAGGCTGACATCAGCCCGTTCAAACATTGAATTCTACTTCGAACCGGAGCCTAGACATGAACGCCACGGTTGATCCCAAGAAGCTGATCAAGGGCGCCACGGGCGATTGGGAAGTGGTCGTCGGCATGGAGATCCATGCCCAGGTCACCTCCGAGGCCAAGCTCTTTTCGGGAGCCTCCACCAAGTTTGGCGGGGAGCCCAACTCCCATGTCTCGCTGGTCGATGCCGCCATGCCCGGCATGCTGCCCGTGATCAACGAGGAATGCGTACGCCAGGCCATCCGCACCGGCCTCGGCCTCAAGGCGCAGGTCAATCTGAAGTCGGTGTTCGACCGCAAGAACTATTTCTATCCGGATCTGCCGCAGGGCTACCAGATCTCGCAGTACAAGCAGCCGATCATCGGCGAGGGCACGGTCATCGTCGAGGTGCCGGAGACCGGCGAGACGCTGAGCGTTGGCATCGAGCGCCTGCATCTGGAGCAGGACGCCGGCAAGTCCATGCATGTCGGCGACGTCTCGCTGGTCGACCTCAACCGGTCGGGCGTGGCTCTGATGGAGATCGTCTCCAAGCCGGACCTGCGCTCGGCCGACGAGGCACGCGCCTATGTCACCAAGCTGCGCACGATCCTGCGCTATCTCGGCACCTGCGACGGCGACATGGACAAGGGCAATCTGCGCGCCGACGTCAACGTCTCCGTGCGCCGTCCGGGCGAGCCCTTCGGCACGCGTTGCGAGATCAAGAACGTCAACTCGATCCGCTTCATCGGCCAGGCCGTCGATGTCGAGGCCCGTCGCCAGATCGGCATCCTGGAGGACGGCGGTTCCATCGACCAGGAGACCCGCCTCTACGATCCCAACAAGGGCGAGACGCGGTCGATGCGGTCGAAGGAAGAAGCGCATGACTATCGCTATTTCCCCGATCCGGACCTCCTGCCGCTCGAATTCGACCAGGCCTATGTCGATGACCTCGCCGGCCATCTGCCGGAACTGCCCGATCCCAAGAAGGCACGCTTCGTCAGCCAGTACGGCCTGTCGGCCTACGATGCCGGCGTGCTGACGGCCGAGCGTGAATCCGCCGATTTCTTCGAGGCGGTCGCCACGGGGCGCGACGGCAAGATCGCGGCGAACTGGGTGATCAACGAATTGTTCGGTCGCCTCAACAAGGAAGGGCTCGACATCACCGCTTCGCCCGTTTCCGCCGCGCAGCTCGGCTCGATCGTCGATCTCATCGGCGAGAACGTCATTTCGGGCAAGCTCGCCAAGGATCTGTTTGAGATCGTCTGGACCGAAGGCGGCGACCCGCGTGCCGTCGTCGAGGCTCGCGGCATGAAGCAGGTCACCGATACCGGGGCCATCGAGGCGGCCATCGACGCGGTGATCGCGGCCAATCCCGACAAGGTCGAGCAGGTCAAGGCCAAGCCCACCATGCTCGGCTGGTTCGTCGGCCAGGTGATGAAGCAGAGCGGCGGCAAGGCCAATCCGCAGGCCGTGAACGATATCCTGAAGGCCAAGCTCGGCCTTTGAGAAGCGGTACGCTATCCTGGGATTGCATGCCGTGAGCCTGCGATCCCGGGATGGCCAGGATCTGACTACGCAGTCTTTTCGCCGTCCCAATAATCTCTTGTCGCCGACATATCGAAGACGCCGTCAACGCGCTGGAGTGCATCGACGGCCATCTTGTTCGAGTCGGGATAGACGCAGACCTCGTTCAGGTTGCGCTCGCCTATCATCAGGTAGCGGCAGGGCCCCGTGCCGCTGTTGACGAAGGAGTGGCCGATCTTCTGGCCAGCCGGAAAGCAGACATAGTCGCCTGGTTTCATCCTGAGGCGCTCTTCGCCCAGGATGAGCGTCAGCTCTCCTTCGAGGACCAGCGCATGCTCCTCTTCGAGCATGTGATAGTGGGTTGGGCAGAGGCGCAGGCCAGGAGCCGGGGATTCGATCAGCACGCCGACATGATAAGCCTTGCCCGCGGCGGCATAGGTCAGGTGCTTGGACGAGCCACCGAATTGTGGACCGGCGCCATTCTCGTCCCAGGGCACGTGGTCCTGCGAGACCGGTGCAAGCGGCTTGACAGGCTTGGTCGCAAGACTGCCGACGATGTCGGGGCGGGGGAAGACCGGGGCGTCGAGGCCGGTGGCCTCGCCATCCCAGTAATTGCGTGCCGCTTCGAGGTCGAGGAGGGCATCCCTTCCAAGGGCCCGCACCAGTACCTTGTTGGAGTCGGTGTAGACCACCACCTCATTCTCGTTGCGCTCGCCGATGATCACGTAGCGGGCCGGCGCGCTGCCCTGGTTGAGCAGGCAATGGCCAGCCCTCTGCCCGGCAGGAAAGCAGATGTAGTCGCCGGCCTTCAGCCTGTGCGTTTCGCTGCCGACCCGTGCGGCAAGCTCGCCATCGAGGACGAAGACATGTTCTTCCTCGAAGATGTGAAAATGCGCAGGCGAGCTCTGTTTCCCCGGCTCCAACTCCTCGATGGCGACCCCGACATGATAGGAATCGCCGATCGCCGCCCGGGTGAGATGCCGGTATCGCACGCCGAAGCGCGGCACCTCGGCCCATTCCGTCCAGGGCACGTCATCCGACGAAATCGGCCGCGCCGCCGGCTTGCTCTCTGCCGTCATCGCTCCAAATCCTTTCGCCAAACAGTCCTCGGCCTCGTTTCGGCCGGAAGGGCGCACCGTGCATCGGAACGGCACGCCCGCCATGTCTCTATTGGCGGTTCCAGCTGACCGACCGGCAGATCAGGCCGCCGAGAACGCAGCCGGCCGTGGTGAGCCGGTTGCCCGAAAGGGTCATGGTGCCGGTATAGGTCTTGCCGTCCTCGGGATTGAAGGCCTTGCCTTTCCATTTGTCGTCGCCCGACGGCGCCATGTCGTAGAACACGCGTTTGCCGACATTGTCCTGATGCTTGGGATCCTTGACCCAGACGACGGAGCCACACAGCGCTTCGCCACACGGAGCGATCTTCACCTTCGATTCGCCATTCTCCCTCAGCCAGGTCCCGGATGCATCGCCGGCCTGGGCGGCGCCTGCCAATAAAATGGTTGAGATAGTGGCTATAACGAATTGTGATAGCTTAATCTTCATCGATCTCACTCCCGGGCGCGACTGTGAGGGGCGGCATGAGGTGCCCTTGCGCAACCGCATCATTTGCCAAACGCGGGTAATGTGCAAATCGGAGTATCGAGATGGCGGGGCGATGAATCTGCCCTGCGCTGCCCGTTTTGCAGGCATGCTTGTTTAGGAGGCGAATTCCGCTTGCTGCCGTCTCTGTGACTGGCTAGATTGTGAGCATAGAGGAGCCCTGCATTCATGGTAGGCAAGGAAATCACGGCCACGATCGAATCTGCGCCGCCAAGACGGCTGCGGATCGGGACGGTCGAGTTGGCAAATCCGGTGGTCCTGGCGCCGATGTCCGGCGTGACCGACGCCGTGCTGCGCGGTATTGCGCAGCGCCAGGGCGCAGGTCTGGTGATTTCCGAGATGGTGGCGAGCGATCGTCTCGCCACCGGTGACGAAGAGGCGCGTTTGCGGGCCGAGGCGCCCGGCGGTGGGCCGCATGTCGTGCAGCTTGCCGGCTGCGAGGCGCGCTGGATGGGCGAAGCGGCGCGCGTGGCAGTCGATGCCGGCGCCGATGTCATCGACATCAATATGGGGTGCCCAGCCAAGCGCGTTACTGGCGGTTGGTCCGGTTCGGCCCTGATGCGCGATCTCGATCATGCGCTCACCTTGATCGAGGCGACGGTATCGGCTGTGAAGGTCCCGGTGACGGTGAAGATGCGTCTGGGCTGGGACCAGGCCAGCCTCAATGCACCGGAACTCGCCCGCCGGGCCGAGCAGGCGGGTGCTGGCATGATCACCGTGCATGGGCGCACCCGCATGCAATTCTACAAGGGCACGGCTGATTGGCGGGCTATCCAGGCCGTCAAGCAGGCCGTTGGCATTCCCGTTGTCGCCAACGGCGATTGCCGGGGCCTCAGCGATGCCCTGGCCATGCTGCAGCAATCGGGCTGCGATGCCGTGATGGTTGGGCGGGCTGCGCAGGGACGGCCATGGCTGCCGGGGCATATAGCCCGCGAGCTTGCAGCCGGCGAGGCTCTGCCCGTGCCCGAGGCGCCGGTGCAGCGCGACCTCACGCTGGAGCACTATCACGGCCTGCTCGATCTCTACGGGCCCGCGCATGGGATCCGCCATGCCCGCAAGCATCTGGCTTCCGCCATGGAGGCGGCTCAGGATTATTTCGGTGGCGGCAATGCCGAACTGCGCCAGTCGGTTCTGACGGGCGACAAGCCCGGCGAGGTGGCGGCAGCCTTCACCGCCTATTTCGCCAGCCTCGACCGGGTGGCCGCATGACAGCCTTGCCGCGCCATATGCCCAACCACGAAGCTGTCCTGAATGCCTTGCCGCACGCCATTCTTTCGGTGGATGCACAGGGCAGGGTGCTCGACGCCAATATGGCTGCCGAGGCCTTCTTCGATGTCAGCGCGCCGATGATGCGGCGCAATCTGATCAAGGATCTCCTGCCTTTCGGCTCGCCGCTGCTGGCCCTGATCGACCAGGTCCGCGAGCGCAACGCGCCCGTGAACGAATATCGCGTCGATCTCGGCTCGCCCCGGCTCGGAGGGGAGCGGCATGTCGACATTCAGGTCGCGCCGATGCAGGACCAGTCCGGCGGCGTGGTGATCATGCTGCAGGAACGCACCATCGCCGACAAGATGGACCGCCAGCTCACCCATCGGGGCGCTGCCCGTTCGGTGACGGCGTTGGCGGCCATGCTGGCTCATGAGATCAAGAACCCGCTCTCCGGCATCCGCGGTGCGGCCCAGCTTCTGGAGCAGTCGGTCGAGGACGCCGACCGCGAGCTGACGCAGCTGATCTGCGAAGAGGCCGACCGCATCGTAAAGCTGGTCGACCGCATGGAGGTGTTCTCGGATGAGCGGCCGGTGGCGCGCAGCCCGGTCAACATCCATGTCGTGCTCGAGCATGTGAAGAAGCTGGCCCAGTCCGGCTTTGCCCGCAAGATCAAGTTCATCGAGGACTATGATCCCTCGCTGCCGCCGGTTCATGCCAACAAAGACCAGCTCGTCCAGGTCGTGCTCAACCTCGTCAAGAACGCCGCCGAGGCCATCGATGGCGAGGCGGATGGCGAGATCACCATGACCACCGGCTTCAAGCCGGGCGTGCGCCTTTCGGTGCCGGGATCGTCCTCGCGGGTCAGCCTGCCCATCGAAGTGTGCATCAAGGATAGCGGGCCGGGCGTGGCGCCCGATCTCCTACCCTATCTGTTCGATCCCTTCGTCACCACCAAGACCAGCGGTACCGGGCTGGGACTGGCCCTCGTCGCCAAGATCGTCGGCGATCACGGGGGCATCGTCGAATGCGAAAGCCAGAACAAGCGCACGGTCTTTCGCATCCTTCTCCCCATGTATCGTTCCGACTCCGAAGCAAAGCGCCTTCAGCCGTGAACGCTTGTTGTTCTTTCTCTTTGGTTCGACGCGTCTTTGCGATTTGAACTGAAACGCTCAAATCGCAAAACGCTTTAGCGCATAGGAAAACCGAGTATGCAGGCAGGCAGTATTCTCGTCGCCGATGACGACGCCGCCATCCGGACGGTGCTCAATCAGGCCCTGTCCCGCGCCGGCTATGAGGTGCGCTCGACCGGGAACGCCACCACGCTGTGGCGCTGGGTCAGCCAGGGCGAGGGGGATCTGGTCATCACCGACGTGGTGATGCCGGACGAGAACGCCTTCGACATGCTGCCGCGCATCAAGAAGGTGCGGCCGGAACTGCCCGTCGTGGTGATGAGCGCCCAGAACACGCTGATGACGGCGATCCGGGCCTCCGAGAAGGGGGCCTATGACTACCTGCCCAAGCCTTTCGACCTGAAGGAGCTGATCGCCATCGTCGGCCGTGCTCTCAGCGAGCCTCGCGGCAAGCCGGCGCCGCGCTCGGGTGAGGAAGCCGAGAGCATGCCGCTGGTCGGCCGTTCGGCCGCGATGCAGGAGATCTATCGCGTCCTCGCTCGCCTGATGCAGACGGACCTGACCGTGATGATCTCCGGTGAGTCCGGCACGGGCAAGGAGCTGGTAGCCCGGGCCCTGCATGACTATGGCAAGCGCCGCAGCGGCGCCTTCGTTGCCATCAACATGGCGGCGATCCCGCGCGACCTGATCGAATCCGAATTGTTCGGCCATGAGAAGGGGGCGTTCACCGGCGCCAATGCCCGTTCCGTCGGGCGGTTTGAGCAGGCCGAGGGCGGTACGCTGTTCCTCGACGAGATCGGCGACATGCCGATGGAGGCACAGACGCGCCTGCTGCGCGTCCTGCAGCAGGGCGAATACACCACGGTGGGGGGGCGCACGCCGATCAAGACCGATGTGCGCATCGTCGCCGCCACCAACAAGGACCTGCGCATCCTGATCCAGCAGGGCCTGTTCCGCGAAGATCTGTTCTTCCGTCTCAATGTCGTGCCGCTGCGCCTGCCGCCGCTGCGAGAGCGGGCGGAGGACGTGCCGGATCTCGCCCGCCATTTCTTCAAGATGGTCGAGCGGGAGGGCTTGCCGGCCAAGCATCTGGATTCTTCAGCCGTCGAGCGCCTCAAGCGCCATCGCTGGCCGGGCAATGTGCGCGAGCTCGAAAATCTGGTGCGCCGGCTTTGTGCTCTCTACCCGCAGGAGACACTGACGGCCGCGATCATCGAGCAGGAATTGGCGACCTCCGAGACTATGCCGCTGGAGGCGGAGAGCTCGGTCGACGAAACCCTGTCGGCCTCGGTCGAGCGCCATATGACGCGTTATTTCAGCAAGTTCGGCGACGACCTGCCGCCTCCCGGTCTCTATCACCGGGTTCTGCGCGACATCGAGGAACCGCTGATCGGCGCGGCGCTCGCGGCGACGCGCGGCAACCAGATCAAGGCGGCCGAACTTCTCGGCGTCAACAGAAACACATTGCGCAAGAAGATCCGCGACCTCGATATCCAGGTCATCCGCGCCATCCGCTGAGGCGCGGTGCGGGGATCAATTCGGCGATTGCGGGAAGAAAAGCTTGCGTCGCTTGGACTTCATGCGATCGGGATCGAAATTCTCGCCGACCCATCCGTCGGTCGGGTCGAGGAAGATGGCCTGTGTTCCCTCGCTCCCCTTGAGTGCGAGCTGGTTGGCGACATTGCGGAAGTAGAAGTGCCGGAAGATGCGGTCGAACTCCGTCATGTAGATGTCGGCGACGCGCGTCTCCCCGCGGATGAGCAGCATGTTCTCGTCATTGTTGACGAGGGAGTTCCTGGAAAAGTTCGCTGAACCGCTGATGACCAGAGGATCGTCCGACAGCGGGTCGACCAGCAGGATCTTGGTGTGGATGTAGAAGACATTACCTTCATAGCGGTAATGGCCTTCCTCCAGGAACCACCTGTCGAGTTTCCAGCCGGGAACCTTGGCGCGTAGCGTCATCTTGCCGAGGGCGGCACCATTGGCGATCTGCAGGTCCGGGTCGCTGCCCAACAATTTCTCCGCCTTGGTGTCGAGCGGCTTCTCGAGCAGGATGTAGCGCAGGAAGTCGACGTCCTCGGTAAAGGCCTTGGCCAGGGTGGCATTGACGCCGAAGGCGGCCGTGAACATCACGGTTTGCCGCGCTGCGCGGATGCGGTCGGCATACCAGGCGAGCAGGCTGTCATCCGGGCGCGGGCTGAACAGCGGGGTGATCGTGCCTGGCGGAACCTCGCCTTGGGGCGCGGCGTTTTCGGCGCCAACCCATTGACGCAGCGGTTTCCATTCGGTGTCGTCAGCAAGCTTTTCCCAATAGGAGAGATAATGGGCGGCAAGCGCCTCATCCCGCACGAGATGGCCGACATTGCTCTGCCCTAGAAAACCGGAGGCTGTGAAGTTGGTCGAACCGGTCCATAGGGCGACGCGGGCCGGATCGTCCGACAGGCGCAGGATGAACTTGTTGTGCGGAATGTCGTTACGGCGGGTGCGCGGCAGCAGGATCGTCTTGGGCAAGCCGGCAGCCTTGATGGCTGCGGCGTTGGCCTTGGTGGCCTCAGTATCCCGGCGTTCGCCCTTCACGGTTTCCTGGCCGGCCTCATAGACGATGGCGACATCGACCTTGCGCTCATGCGCCGCAGCCAGGGCTTTCAGCACTGGCGGATAGCTGAATTCATAGGCTGCGATGCGCAGGCTTTCTCCCGGACGGGCATCGGCGATGAAATCGAGAATGGCCTCGAGCAGACCGCGCGAGAGCCATTGAGTGGTACGATCATGGCTGTCATCGGGATCGGCCGGACCCTGGTTGCCGAATTTCTCGGCGAAGGCCTGGCTCGCGATGGCACCACGATTGAAGTAGACGGCATGCTTGCCGCTATCCTCGCTCTCGGTCGTGACCTTGATCTCGACATCGTTGCCATAGCGTAGGTTCTTGGGCGTGCCGTAGACGGGCCGGATCAGGAAGCCATAGGGACGACCGGGCTTGGCTGTGTAGTCGCTCCACAAGAAGCTCTGGATCGGATGTTCGAGCGTGGAGTATTTCTGCCCCGGACGCGGTTCGGGAACCACATCTCGGAACAGCTTGGTGCCGCTCAGCCAATAGGACTGATCTTCGGTGACATCGGTGCGCTTGATGGCAAAGCCGAGCAGCCCCCGGCGGGCCTCGGCAGTGGCGTCGAGCGCCAGCAGTACCACATGGCTGCCTGCGATGGCCCGAAGCGCAAAATCACCATTCGTTGTTTCCGCTCGCATGCTTGCTTCTCCCGCTTCATGCGTCGATCGTGGAACCCGTGCGGATAAAATAGAGCATGGGCGTTCGACCGTTGCGTGACATCGGGAACGCGACAAATCCGCTATCGTTCGGCTCCGCTGCTCCCTACATTCGGCTACCCGGATATGGGATGCAGGCATGAACGCAATCAGGGCCTCGGTGCGAGCCTATGAAAACTGGCTGAGGGATGAGATCGGAGCCGATTTCGTCGAGGCGGACCTGGAAGAAAAACACCGCAAGATGCGTGGCAGCGCCTTCGCCTTTCTGCGTGCGACCTATTGGCGTTGGGCCGAGACGATCCTGGAGATCTGCCCGGAGCTCGCCGACGCGCCGGAAGTTCTGGCAATCGGCGACACCCATCTGGAGAATTTCGGCACCTGGCGCGATAGCGAAGGGCGCCTGATCTGGGGCGCCAACGATTTCGACGATGCCGCTTTCATGCCCTATGTGCTCGACCTCGTGCGGCTTGCCGCCAGTGCGTTGCTGGCGCGGGCCAGTGGCGACCCACCGGCAGCGGAGATCTGCCGGGCGGTTGCGGCCGGCTATGCCGCCGGGCTGGCCACTCCCGCTCCGGTGGTGCTCGAGCGTGATCATAAGTGGCTGCGCAAGGCAGTGCTGTTGCCGGAATCGGAGCGCAAGGCGTTCTGGAGCAAGTTCGACATCAAGACGGGAAAATCCATCAAGCCCGTCTACGAGGAGAGGCTGCGGGCCGCGATGCCCGATCCGCAGGGCGCATATCATTTTTTCCCCAGACGGGCGGGCACCGGCAGTCTCGGCCGGGCGCGCTTCATGGCCTGCGGCGAATGGCGGGGCGGGCCGGTGCTGCGCGAGGCCAAGAGGTTGACCATCTCGGCCTGGTCCCTGCGCTTCGATCCCGGGGCCAAAGCGATCCTGGCCGAGACGATCGCGACCGGGCGCTGCCGGGCAGCGGACCCACATTACGGGGTGAAGGATGCCATCCTCGTGCGGCGCTTGTCTCCCAACAGCCGCAAGCTGGAAGTGAAAACGGCGATCGACGCGTTCCTGTCGCCTCGGATGCTCGCACTGATGGGGCAGGAAATCGCCAACTGCCATGCCGATGATCCGGATCGGCTGTCGCTGCTGCAGCAGGATTTGCGCAAGCGCAGGAAAGACTAGCTCTGCAACGCCGCGAGGGCAGCGGCCGCGGCCATGATCGGCGAGCAGGAGGCATTCGCCTGACGCGTTGATTGGCCGGCTTCGTCAATTTCGCCTTGATTCTGTTACAATTCGGCAACAGTGTTGCATGAATCACTCAGCCGGGAATCGTCCGGGCTGACCGGGTCGACAACGGGGCGAGGACGGCGTTCGAATGGCAGTTGCAGACAACGCCCAGCAGACGGTGCCAGACGTCGCCAGCATGCCGGCACGGCGCCTCGGCCTGCTCGGTTTCGGTCTGGTCATTCTTTCGGTCGCCTCGGCCATCGGCACCTTCTTCGTGCTTGTCGACGTCGAACCGGTTTCACTGCTGCTCAAGAGCACGGTCTCCGATCTGCGCTTCTATCTGGGCATCGATAGCGTCGCCCAGGCGCCCAACACCGATATCGCCTACAGCAACGCCATCGATGCGCTGTTCATCGTCAACGCCTCCTTCATCGTGGCATTGCTGGTGCTGCTGGCGGTCGAGGCCGGCAATCTGATCGTCGCAAGGCGTCGCGGGCAGGCCGGCGCCGCGTTGCATATGCGGGTGATCGGGTTGTTCTCCGTCGTCTCCGCCGTGCCGGTATTGCTGCTGGCCACGGTGGCGATCATCTCGCTCGACCGCGGCCTCGACAATCTGTTTTCGACACGCGTCAGCAACATCGTCAATACGTCGGTTGCCGTCGCCAATTCCTATCAGGACGAGCAGGCCCTGCAATTGCGGTTTGCTGGCCTGTCGATGGCTGCCGACCTCAACAAATATTCACCGCTCTATGCTGCCGACAGGTCGCAATATCAGCGCCTGTTCGACATGCTCGCCGTGAATTACGGCCTGTCCAGCGCCATGATCCTGACGCGGGACGGCCAGGTGACCGACCAGTCCTACGTTCCCGGGAGCCTGCCCTTCTTCCTGCCGGCCAAGCTTTTTCCGGCCCTTGCCGCCGCGGACCAGCAACCGGCCGTGCGCATCGACCCCGGTACGCAGAACGTCACGGGCCAGATCATCAAGCTGGCCGCCTATACCGATCGCTATCTCTTCATCGTCCGGCCCTTCGACCCGAAGATCGCCGAATATATCCGCCAGACCGGCGAAGATTCGGCGCGCTTCGAGAATCTGAAGGCATCGCGCTTCCCAACCCAGGTCAATTTCGCGCTGCTCTATGCCATCATCGCCCTCAACATGCTGCTGGCGGCGATCTGGATCGGCTTGTCCTTCGCCAATCGCCTGGTCGAGCCGATCCGGCGCCTGATCAGTGCGGCCGACCAGGTCGGCAGCGGCAATCTCAACGTGCATGTACCGGTGGAGCGGCGCTCGGGCGACCTTGGTAAGCTCGGCGACACCTTCAACAACATGACGGACACGCTGCGCACCCAGCGCAACGACCTGCTCGGAGCCAACGACCTGCTCGACAGCCGCCGGCGCTTCATCGAGGCGGTGCTTTCCGGCGTTTCGACCGGCGTGATCGGCATCGACGACGAAGGCAAGATCACGGTGGTCAACCCGCTCGCCAGCACCTGGATAAAATCGCGCCAGTCCCCCGTCGGCCGGCCCCTGGCCGAGGTGATGCCGGAATTGTCGACCTATCTCGCCGATGCGCTCGGCACGCGTTCGCGGTTGGTGCAGGGTCAGATCACCATCAATCGCGACGGGCGCGAGCGCAATCTCACCGTGCGCGTCACCTCCGAGCAGTCGACCATGCGCGAGCACGGCTATGTGGTGACGCTGGACGACATCACCGAACTCGTGGTGGCGCAGCGCAGTTCCGCCTGGGCGGATGTCGCCCGCCGCATCGCCCATGAGATCAAGAATCCGCTGACGCCGATCCAGCTTTCGGCTGAACGCATCCGGCGCAAATATGGCAAGGTCATCGTCGAGGACCGCGAGGTCTTCGACCAGTGCACCGACACCATCGTGCGCCAGGTCGACGACATCAAGCGCATGGTCGACGAGTTCTCCTCCTTCGCCCGCATGCCCAAACCCTCGATCGAGAGCGAGGATTTCGGCGAGATGGTGAAGCAGGTCGTGTTCATGATGCGCATCGGCTACCCCGACATTACCTTCACCTATCAGCCGCCACCCGAACCCATCATCGCCCGTTTCGATCGGCGCCTGCTCTCCCAGGCGGTCACCAATATCGTCAAGAATGCCACCGAGGCGATCGCTGGCCGTCCCGAGGACAGGCCGGGACCGGGCACCGTCGAGGTGCGCGCGCTGCGCAAGGGAACCGATATCGCCGTGGAGGTTATCGACAACGGCATCGGCCTGCCCAAGGAAAATCGCCAGAAGCTGCTGGAACCCTATGTCACCACGCGCGAGAAGGGCACCGGCCTCGGCCTGGCCATCGTCGGCAAGATCATGGAGGAGCATGGTGGCGGCATCGAACTGCTCGACGCGCCTGATGTGGCCAACGGTGGCCATGGCGCCATGATGCGCCTGTGGTTTCCGGCGGAGGCGCCGGCCAGCAACGAGGCCGCGCAATGATGGCGACATCCGATTTCATCAGGGCGAAGGCCCATTCTTCCAGCGCGATCGCAAGGCATTTGCGAGCGGCACACCCGGCCTTGTGCAGGGCGGTGGCGCTGAATTCACCTCATGCAAGCAGGAACTAGACGATGGCGACCGACATTCTGATCGTTGACGATGAGGCCGATATCCGAGAGCTTGTTGCCGGCATCCTCGAGGACGAAGGTCACGGCACGCGAACGGCAAAGGACGCAGACGATGCCTTGGCGACCGTCGCCCAGCGCCGGCCGCATCTCATCTTTCTCGATATCTGGATGCAGGGATCGCGCCTCGACGGGCTCCAGCTCCTGGAGGTCCTGAAGGCCGAGCATCCCGACGTTCCGGTGGTGATGATTTCGGGCCATGGCAATATCGAAACCGCCGTGGCCGCCATCAAGATCGGCGCCTATGACTTCATCGAGAAGCCGTTCAAGGCGGACAGGCTGGTGCTGGTGGCCGAACGCTCCTTGGAAACGTCGCGCCTGCGCCGCGAGGTCAACCAGTTGCGTCAGATCTCGGGCAGCGCCTCCAAGATGATCGGGCGTTCCTCGGCCATGAACCAGCTCCGGCAGGTGATCGAGAAGACGGCGCCGACCAACAGCCGCATCCTGATTGCGGGGCCGCCCGGATCGGGCAAGGAATTGGCTGCGCGCACCATCCACCAGGCCTCGCAGCGGGCCGAAGGACCTTTCGTGGTGCTCAATTCGGCCTCGATCCTGCCGGAAACCATGGAAACCGAATTGTTCGGCGTCGAAGGCGGCGATGGCCGCGCCCGCAAGGTCGGTGCTTTCGAGGAGGCCCATGGCGGAACGCTGTTTTTCGACGAGGTCGCGGATTTGCCGCGCGAAACGCAGGGCAAGATCCTGCGGGTGCTGATCGACCAGAATTTCTCCCGCGTCGGTGGTGCCACCAAGGTACATGTCGACGTGCGCATCATCACCTCGACCTCGCGTGACCTGACCGAGGAAGTGGCCGACGGCCGCTTCCGCGAGGATCTGCTGCACCGCCTCTCTGTGGTGCCGATCCGCGTGCCCGGCCTGTCCGAGCGCCGCGAGGATATCCCGGAACTCGTCGACTATTTCCAGGGCCAGATCGCGCAGGCGACTGGTTTGCCGCGCCGCGTGGTCGGCCCCGATGCCATGGCGGTGCTGCAGTCGCATGAATGGCCCGGCAATGTCCGCCAGCTGCGCAACAATATCGAGCGGCTGATGATCCTGGTGGGGGGCGATGCCGATGCGACCATCACCGCCGAAATGCTGCCGCCGGAGATCGGTGCGCTGATGCCGACGCGCCCGAACGGGCAGGGGGGCGAGCAGTTGATGGGCCTGCAATTGCGCGATGCCCGCGAATTGTTCGAGCGCGAATATCTGATCGCACAGATCAATCGTTTCGGCGGCAACATTTCCCGCACCGCCGAGTTCGTCGGCATGGAGCGTTCGGCCTTGCATCGCAAACTCAAATCGCTTGGCGTGGGGGCGTAGACGGGCATGGATCGCCGGTTCACGTCACGCGGCTGCCGATGAATTCGGCGGCCGGGTGACGACGGCAGCCCTCAGCCTATGCCAGGGTCTTCCAGAGATTCCAGGCGCTGAGCGAGGTGATCAACACGCCGACGATGATGAGCAAAACGCGCGTCGGCAGTTTCTTGACCAGCAGGGCTGCGAAGGGCGCGGCAAACAATCCGCCGAAGATCAGGCCGGCGATCGTCGTCCAGTGCGTGAAGCCGCCAAGCAGTGCGAAGGAGAAGCCGCTGGCGATGGCGAGGAAGAACTCGGCGGCGTTGACGGAACCGATCGTCGTGCGCGGGTCGTGACCGGTGCCCAGCAGCGAGGTGGTGACCACCGGTCCCCAGCCACCACCGCCGACGGCATCGACGAAACCGCCTGTGACGGCAAGCGGGGCGACGAAAGTCGGCGGTTCGGTGCGGACATGGATGGCCCGGAAGGCCTTGCTGACGATGTAGAGGCCCAACAGCAGCAGATAGGCCGATATCCACGGTTTCAGCAGATCGCCATCGATGGCGGTGACGAGATAGGCTCCGATCACCGCGCCGATGACGCCGGGAATGAGCAGGCGCGCAAACAGCTTGCCGTTCACATTGCCCAGTTTCCAATGCGAGAGGCCGGAAAAGCCGGTGGTGAAGATCTCGGCGATGTGAACCGAGGCCGAAGCCGCGGCCGGCGGCACGCCCGTGGAGAGCAGGAAGGTCGTGGAGGTCACGCCATAGGCCATGCCGAGAGCGCCATCGACGATCTGGGCCAGCAGCCCGACGGCAACGGCCGTCCAGAAGCCGCGTGAAATCAATCCAGAACCGATTTCGGCAGGCGCGGCGTTCCAGTCGATGGGGGCGTACCAAAGCCCTGCCGCGATAGTCGCGGCAACCAGGGGTGGGACGACAATGAAAGCAATTCGTATCAAACGATGTCGTCTGCTGAGTGCAATGGGTGGAATATCGGAAGTGGACATGGTGGGCTCAAACGGTTGGAATGGTCAAGAATGCAGGCCGGAACGCTCGTCCTTCTAGCGACAGCGCTCACGCGCTCGGCTTGCGGCGCCAAACTCGTCGTGATGGTTCATCGCGGCCATGGAGGCTCCAATGGCAATGGGCTGAGGCCGATGGTTTGTGCTCAACTCATGGATGTCAATATTTTTCTATAAAATTTATAGAAATTATATGTTTATAAGCCGTTCCGGTGAAATGCGGCTGTTCTGCTCCGACGGGCGATGGCGCCAACCTGAGCCGACATCGCGATATGGGAGCTGCCTGTGTCAGGGGGAAATCATTCTCGCAGGAATGCTGAGATTTGCCGACTTACTACTTATTCATCCGTGCTTGGTGCCGGGTGTTGGCGATCTCGGGGAAGCAGCATATCTGTAAAGCGTCCGGCAATGCGACGCTTAGCTCGGCATTAAGCAAAAATCATCTTGCTCCCCAAATAGAAGTCTCTACAAAAAGTATAAATATCCTTGGGGCCAAGGCATGCAGGGGCAGGCAGTTGCAGGGCCAGGTAGACCAGGCGTCCAGCCGGGGGGGCAGACGCGCCATGTCGATATCTGGCTGATCAAGGCTACGCGATATGACGATGACGGCTATCCTATCCGCTGGATAAGGTCGGCCATTCCGTCGAACTCGCTTGCCTGCGTGTGGGCCCTGGTGGAAGACGCCATCTCCCGGCAAGTCTTCGGTCCCGACGTCGAAGCGCGGGTGCACGCCATCGACGAGACCAATACCCGGGTGGACATTCCTGCCATTCTGGCAAGCCATCAGGGCGAGGGTGCGCGGGCCATCGTCATGCTGGTCGGTGTGCAGACCAACCAATATCCGCGGGCGATGGATATTGCGCGTCCGCTGCGTGCCGCCGGCGTGCCGGTCTGCATTGGCGGTTTCCATGTCTCGGGCTGCGTCGCCATGCTCGGCGAGGATGCCGAGGAACTCGCTCTGGCTCGGGAGCTCGGTGTCAGCCAGTTCGCCGGCGAGGCCGAGCCCGACCGCCTCGACGTCGTGCTGTGCGATGCCTTGGCCGGCACCCTGAAGCCACTCTATAATCATTTGAAGGACCAGCCCGGCCTGCAGAATGTGCCGGTGCCGCTGCTGCCAGGACCGATCGTGCGGCGCTCCTTTACCCATTGGTCGAGCTTCGACCTCGGCCGGGGCTGCCCGTTCGAATGCTCCTTCTGCACCATCATCAACGTCCAGGGGCGCAAGAGCCGCTTCCGCACGGCGGACGAGTTGGAGGCCATCCTCCGGCTGAACGCCGCGGAGGGCGTGAGCAAGTTCTTCGTGACCGACGACAATTTTGCTCGCAACCGCAATTGGGAGGCCTATTGCGACCGGCTGATCGAGCTGCGTGAGCGCGAAGGGCTGGAAGCCCGGCTGCTGATCCAGGTCGACACCATGGCCCATCGTATTCCCGGCTTCATCGACAAGGTGGTGCGGGCCGGCGTGCGGCTGATCTTCATCGGGCTCGAGAACATCAATCCCGACAATCTGGAGGCGGCCAAGAAACGCCAGAACCGCATCGAGGAATATCGCGAGATGGTGCTGGCGTGGAAGCGCCATCCTGTGGTGATCAGCTGCGGCTACATCATCGGCTTTCCTGCCGACACACGGGAATCGATCCTGCGCGACGTCGATCTCATCAAGCGGGAACTCGCCATCGACGTGCTCTACTTCAACATTCTGACGCCTCTGCCCGGCAGCGAGGATCACAAGCGCATGAAGGAAGCCGGGGTATGGATGGACCCGGACTTCAACAAATATGATCTGAATCATCGCGTCACCCATCATCCCAAGATGAGCGACGCCGAGCTTGATGCCGTCTTCCACGAAGCCAGCCGCCGCTATTACGATTTCGAGCATATGGAGCGGGTGTTCAAGCGCCGGGTGCAGCTCAAGAATGGCATGCGGCTGACCACGCTCTACAATCTGATTGCCTATCGCGAAGGGCCACGGCGGGAAGGCGTCGCCTTCGCGGAGTTCGGCCTCGGGCGCGTCATCGACCGCCGGGAGCGGCGCTACGGGCTGCCGATCGAAAACCCGCTGCGCTTCTATGCCCGTTATGCTTGGCGCTTTGCGCGCACGATGGGCGCCTATGCCTATACCTATGGCCGGCTGCGCCTGAGCGTGGCCAAGGCCTGGCGGGCATGGGGGCGCCAGGATGAGTTCCCCTATGCCGACGAGGCCATCGCCGCCGTCGATGAACGCTTGGACCCGCTGGTCCAGGAAACCGCCGATCGCAGCACGCCCTATGCCAAGAAGCGCCAGGAAAATCGGCTGAAGTCGCGCCTCCAGGACGGCCTGCAGCCCGAACCCGGCCTGAGTGGTGAAGCCGTCGGCCCATAGCGCTGCCTCCGTTGCGAAGGCAGGCCGATGATGGGCCTTGAGTGAACGGCTTAGGCTGGTTCGGCCTTGGCCGGCTCGTGCAGGCGCGACAGGCTGGCGATCAGGCTGCGATCATGCAGCGCCACGAAGCGCTCCTTCGAATTCAGCCATTTTGCAGCCTCCTCGATCGAGGCGGCCTCCGCGATCTTGGCTTGCGCCATGACGCGATCCTGCTCGAAACGCCCGCGCTCCCGGGAAGCCGAGGTCGGCAGCATGGTCTCGTGCAGGGCTCGGAAGCCGGCATCCTTGTAGACGACCTCGATGGCGTCGCTGTCGTCCTCTCCGACGGCGGCGAGCTCCGTGCTGAGGGCGTTGGCCCGCGTCGCCACTTCCGGCGGGTGGGTCTCCTCGGGCGTCGCCAGAATGCCGTGGCGGCGCAACCACAGGCCGAGCGCGAGCTGGCCGGATGCCCAGGAGAGCGGAATGGCAAGGAGGAGGCCGAGGATGGTCGGCGACATCCAGGTAAACAGATAGGGCGAGATCACATAGGCGGCCACGCCGGCGAAGAGGCCGAGGACAGTGTGCGAGCGATGGCGCTTGACGATGTCGCGGAAGGGGATCGAACCGTCGTCGCGCCGCTGCGGCTTCCAGCCCGAGTCACGCCCGACCAGGATTTCGAACACGGCGCCCGACTGGATCAGCATCATCACCGGGGCGAGCAGGGCCGAGAGAATGATCTCCAGCAGCACCGACAAGGTCAGCCGGATGCCGCCGCCGCTCGCCCGGCGATTGGGGCCGTCGAGCAGCATGATGATCAGGCCAAAGAGCTTCGGCGCCAGCAGGATGCCCATGGTGCCGCCGAACAGTGCCAAGGCGAGTTCGGCGTTGAACACTGGCCAGGTCGGGAACAGCGAGAATTCATCGGTGAAATATTCGCGCCGGATGAAATGGGCCTGCAGCGCGATGGTCAGACCGACCAGGAGCTGGAGCAGCCAGAGCGGGCTGGCCAGATAGGAGAAGATGCCGTTGGCAAAGTGCTGGCGCGTGCAGGGATGAAAACCCTTGGAACCGATCACGCGGGCATGCTGCAGATTACCCTGGCACCAGCGCCGGTCACGTGCCGACAGGTCGATCAGCGAGGGCGGGCTCTCCTCATAGGAGCCCGTGATGTCGTTGAGCATGTAGACGGCGTAGCCGGCACGGCGGATCAGCGCCGCCTCGACGAAATCGTGGCTGAGGATGTGGCCGCCGAAGGGCGGCCGGCCGGACAGATCCGGCATGCCGCAATGCGCCGCGAAGGCCTTGGTGCGGATGATGGCGTTATGGCCCCAGTAATTGCCGTCATGGCCCATCCACAGCGACAGGCCTTCGGCGATCACCGGACCATAGACGCGTGCGGCGAATTGCTGGATGCGCGCGAACAGGGTGTTGCGGTTGATGATCAGCGGCAACGTCTGGATGATGCCGGCATCGGGGTCGCGCTCCATGGCGGCAGCAAGTTGTACGACGGAGGAGCCCGTCATCAGGCTGTCGGCGTCGAGCACCAGCATATGGTCGTAGGAGCCGCCCCAGCGCGTGACCCAGTTGGCGATGTTGCCCGCCTTGCGGTTCGTGTTGCGCTGGCGATGGTGGTACCAGAGCTGGATGTCGGGTCCCAGGCGTTTGCGCATCGCCAGGAAGGCACGTTCCTCGGCGATCCACACATTCGGGTCGGTGGTGTCGGAGACGAAGAAATAGTCGAAGGCGCGGCCGAGCCCTGTCTGCTCCACCGATTCGATGATGGCCTGCATCGCGCCGAAAACCCGGCTCGGCGCCTCGTTGTAGATCGGCATGAGCACGGCGGTGCGGGTGCTCAATTGCTGCGGCAGCGGCTGGGTGCTGCGCCGGTGGAAGAGCAGATAAACGAAGCCGGCGACGCCCGCCGTGAAGGCGAGGGCGATCCAGGAGAAGTTCAGCACGAACAGGCAGACCAGGGCCCATTCGAGGAAGGTGACGCCGCCGACTTCGACGACCTTGTACATTTCCCAGGCGCCGAAAGCGGTGAGCACAAGCATGCCGCCGAAAACGAACAGCCGGATGAGCCAGGAGCCGTGATGCAGGGCCGGATGGATCCAGGAGCGGCGTTCCGAGCGCGACCACTTGGTCAGCGACTGCACCGGCATTTCCAGCCGATTCTCATCCGGCATGGCGGGGCGCTGATAGACCCATTCCTGCGACGAGGTAGGGTTTGTGCCGCCGGTGTGTTCCTCTACGGTGTCCATCGATACAGCCATGTCTCACTTACAGGCTTGCCGTCCTTGACCAGCACGGCACGCATTTCCGAATAGGTTTCGCTGCTCGGGTCAAGGCCGAAACTCAGGCGACCGATGCGCCGCTCCGTTTCCAGAGTCAAACTGACGTCGCTCAGCTTGCCGGGATTGACGGTGATCTCCGGCGTGACGCCGTTGAGATTGTCGGCACTGGCGAACAAGTCGCCCTGGAAGTCGATCACGAACAGGCGACGCTTGGAGCCCAGGGCTCCGATGCGCGTTTCGCGCACCAATACCATTGGCGGGCGCTCAGCCGGCGTCCAGCACCAATTGGTGCGATAGGCGAATGAATAGTCCTTGCCCGCCTCGAGGGCATCCTTGGGCCGCCAATAGGTGATGATGTTGTCGTGGATTTCCTGGTCGGTCGGGATCTCCACGAGCTGGATCGAGCCTTCGCCCCAGTCGCCCTTGGGCGTGATCCACACGCTGGGCTGCATTTCGTAGCGATGCCGGCTGTCTTCATAATCGGCCGGATCGCGATTGCGCTGAAGCAGGCCGAAGCCGCGCGGGGTCTTGTCGACAAAGGCCGAAATCTGCAGCGTCTCCGGATTCTGCAGCGGGCGCCAGATCCATTCGCCGCCGCCAGACAGCATCTGCAGGCCGGAAGAACCGTGGACGGCCACGCGTACGTCGTCGACGCCCTTGCGGTCGTTGGAGCCGAACAGATACATCGAATTCAGCGGCGCGATGCCGACATGTTCGATCTTGGCGCGCGGGAAAATCGTGGTTTCGACGTCGATGGTCGTGATCTCGCCCGGGTGCAGCGTCAGGTGGAACGCGCCCGTCGCCGCTTCCGAATCGAGCAAGGCGTGCACCACCAGATTCTCGGCATTCTGGGGCGGACGCTCGATCCAGAAAGCGCGGAAGGCGGGAAACTCCTCGCCGCTGGATTCGCCGGTATTGATCGCCAGACCGCGCGCCGCCGCGCCATAGACCTGATTCTTGGCGATGGCGCGGAAATAGCTGGCACCCTGGAAGATGGCGAAATCGTCGAGCCGATTGGGCATGTCGATCGGCGCCTTCAGGCGAAAACCGGAAAAGCCCAGCTTGGAATCGGGCGGCGGCGCAGCGATCTTGCCGAAGTCGAACATCGCCGGCTCATAGGGCACGATGAGGACACGGCCGTCCTCGACGGTGAACAGGTCGACCGGGGTCGCATAGATGAAGCCGCGATGCAGGGGCTCGATCACGAAGCCGCGGTGATCCTGGCTCCAAATGCCCCGGTCGGGCCGGAATCGGATCGAGACATATTGCTCGTAGTCCAGATTCTGCAGGGAAGAGGGCAGCGTGGCGTCCGGTGCCTGATAGGGGGCCTTGGCCAGGTTCCTGGCATAGTCCAGGAGCTTGTCGCGGGAGAAGACCTCGCCTTCCTTCAGGCCGGGGGCGTCGATCGCTGCCCGGGCCCCCTGGGGGGCGGTCAACACACCGGCGGCAATCGAGGCAAATTTCAAGAAGTCGCGTCTGTTCATGGTCTTCTTAACGCGCTTTTGGCAGGCGCAATAGGTGTGGCTGGGCAAGGAACGGCACCACGTCCCTCGGGAGGAAGCGTCGGGTCATCATCGGGGCACCATAGGTGATACGATCGCCGGCAACAACTGGCGGGTGTACTCGCGACATCGTTCCCCGACCATCCCACACCCGGACCGACGGCCTTCAACCGAAGAATCGTGACGACTTCATGATGTAGAGGGAGAGGCTTTCCATTTTCTTGTCACAAGCCGACTCTGTGCCGGGCGGTAAAGGTCGGCATTGGGGCAGGAAGAGGTGGGAAGATCGCAGGGCGCATCGCGCCCGGAAATGCCGGAAAGCCGCCGGGTGCAGCGGTCTCAGCGCTTGTTTCGTTGACTTTGAGGGGGCGTTTCTGCCACTACCGGCCGTGAATTGCGTGGACTGCTCGCTCATGGGCATGTCGGCCGGCCGAATCACGGAGCCGCCGGTGCCTGTAACCGCCGCCCACGCCACCTGACCTGCCTTGAAAGAAGATCATGATCGAAACCACCTTTGACCCCGCCAGCGTCGAGCCGCGCGTGTCCGCGGCCTGGGAAGAGGCACAGGCTTTTCGCGCAGGTCGCCCCGATCGGGCCGGCGCTGCTCCCTATTCGATCGTGATTCCGCCGCCGAACGTCACCGGCTCGCTGCATATGGGCCATGCGCTCAACAATACGCTGCAGGACATCCTCTGCCGCTTCGAGCGCATGCGCGGCAAGGACGTGCTCTGGCAGCCCGGCACCGACCACGCCGGCATCGCCACCCAGATGGTGGTGGAGCGCCAGCTCCAGGAGCGCCAGATCCATCGCCGCGAGATCGGGCGTGAGAAATTCCTCGAGCATGTCTGGGCCTGGAAGGAAGAATCGGGCGGTACCATCGTCAAGCAGCTCAAGCGCCTGGGCGCGTCCTGCGACTGGTCGCGCGAACGCTTTACCATGGATGAAGGCCTGTCCAAGGCGGTGATCGAGATCTTCGTGCGCATGAACGAAGCTGGTCTGATCTATAAGGACAAGCGCCTGGTCAGTTGGGATCCCAAGCTGCTGACCGCGATCTCCGACATCGAAGTCGAGCAGATCGAGATCAATGGCAGCCTGTGGCACTTCGCCTATCCGGTGGTGGACGAGGCGGGGCAGGAGACGGGAGAGACCATTACCGTCGCCACCACGCGTCCGGAAACCATGCTCGGCGACACCGCCGTGGCGGTGCATCCGTCTGACGAACGCTATACCCATCTGGTCGGCAAGAAGGTGCGGCTGCCACTGGTCGGGCGCCTGATTCCGATCGTCGCCGACGAATATTCCGATCCCGAGAAGGGCACGGGCGCGGTAAAGATCACGCCGGCGCACGATTTCAACGATTTCGAGGTCGGCAGGCGGCATAATCTCGAGGTGATCAACATCCTCACGGCCGAAGCGCGTATCAACGACGCCGCGCCCGAAGCCTATCGCGGCCTGGACCGCTTCGAGGCGCGCAAGCGCATCGTTGCCGACATGGAGGCTGCCGGCCGCCTGGTCGAGATCGAGAAGCACAAGCATCAGGTGCCGCATGGCGACCGCTCGGGCGTGCCGATCGAGCCCTGGCTCACCGACCAGTGGTATCTGAACGTGCGGCCGCTCGCCGAGGAGGCACTGGCCGCCGTGCGCCGCGGCCAGACTCGCTTCGTGCCGCAGAACTGGGAGAAGACCTTCTTCGACTGGCTCGAGAACATCCAGCCCTGGTGCGTGTCGCGTCAGCTGTGGTGGGGCCACCAGATCCCGGCCTGGTACGGGCCGGATGGCGGTTACGTCATCGCCCGCAACGAAAAGGAAGCGCGCGCCAAGGCCGATGAGAAGTGGGGTGCCGGCACGGCGATCACGCGTGACGAGGACGTGCTCGACACCTGGTTCTCCTCGGCGCTGTGGCCCTATTCGACCTTCGGCTGGCCGGACAAGACGGCGGAACTCGCCAGATACTACCCGACTTCTGTGGTGGTGACGGGCTTCGACATCATCTTCTTCTGGGTTGCCCGCATGATGATGACGGGCCTGTTCACCCAGAACGACGTGCCCTTCAAGGACGTTTATCTTCACGCCCTCGTCCGCGACGAGAAGGGCGCCAAGATGTCGAAATCCAAGGGCAACGTCATGGACCCCCTGGATATCATCGACGGTGTCGAGCTCGATACCCTCATCGCCAAGCGCACCGGGGCTTTGGCCAACAAGGCCGATGTCGCCCATGTCACCTCGGAGACGCGCAAGACCTATCCGAACGGCATCGAGCGCTATGGTGCCGACGCCTTGCGCTTCTTCCTGGCCGCGATGGCCGCACCCGGCCGAGACATCAAGCTGTCGATCGACCGCGTCAAGGGCTATCGCAATTTCGGTACCAAGCTGTGGAACGCCACGCGCTTTGCCGAGATGAAGGGCTGCGTGCGCGATCCCGGCTTCGACCCGAAATCGGCGAAGATCGCCCTCAACCGTTGGATTGCCGGCGAAGCGGAGAAGGCTGTCGGCGAAATCCAGCGCGCCATCGAGGCCTATCGCTTCAACGATGCCGCCAGCGCGGTCTACCGCTTCATCTGGAACGTGGTGTGTGACTGGTATGTCGAGCTCGCCAAGCCGATCATCGAGGGCGAGGACGAGGCCGCACGGGCCGAGACGCGGGCCATGGTCGCCTTCATCCTCGACCAGTCGACGCTCTTGCTGCATCCCTTCATGCCCTTCATGACCGAGGAGCTCTGGTCGGTGACGGCAGGACCGGTTCCACGCAGCCAGATGGCGGCCCTGACCGCTTGGCCGGACCTTGGCGGTTTGCTCGACGCAGCGGCGGATGAGGAAATCGGCTGGTTGGTCGATCTGGTCACCGAGATCCGCTCGATCCGTACCGAGGTCGGCGTGCCCGGCGGCGCGCAGGTGCCGCTGGTGATGGTGAATGCGTCCCCGGCCATCGAGGCACGCGTCGCCGCCCATGGCGAAACGCTCAAGCGCCTGGCCCGCATCAGCGAGATCGACTTTGCGCCATCGGCCCCGAAGGGCTCGGTGCAGATCATCGCCCGCGGCGCGGTGGCGGCCCTGGCCCTGGAAGGCGTTGTCGATATCGAGGCCGAGAAGGCGCGCCTGAAGAAGGAGACCGACAAGATCGACGGCGAGATCGCCAAGATCAACGCCAAGCTCGGCAATCCCGACTTCATCGCCCGGGCCAAGGAAGAGGTGATCGAGGAAAACCGCGAGCGCCTCGAAGAAGCCACGGCCCGCCGCGCCAAGCTGCAGGACGCCCTGGCCGGCCTGTAATCGATCCGATGTGCCGATCTCCGGATCGGCACATCCTGGCTGCATTGCGCCTATCGGCCGATCATGGCGATCGGCCGTTCGTCCCCGACACGCGGGCCAGAAAGGCCTTCGAGCGTTCCGAGCGCGGTGCCGTGAAGAAGGTCTCGGGCGGCGCCTCCTCGACCACGAGGCCGTCATCCATCATCACCACTCGATCGGCGACCTCGCGGGCAAAGCCCATTTCATGGGTGACGACAACCATGGTCATGCCGTCGCGGGCGAGTTCCTTCATGACTTCCAGCACCTCGCCGACCATTTCGGGATCGAGTGCGCTGGTCGGTTCGTCGAACAGCATCAATGTCGGCTTCATCGCCAGGGCCCGGGCGATGGCCACGCGCTGCTGCTGGCCGCCCGAGAGCTGGGCGGGATAGGCATCCGCCTTGTCCTTGAGGCCCACCCGGGCCAGCAGCGCCGCTGCTTCGCGGCGGGCCGTCGCCGGGTCGATGCCCAGCACCTGCGTCGGGGCTTCGATGATGTTGCCGAGCGCACTCAGATGCGGGAACAGGTTGAAGCGCTGGAAGACCATCCCGATGTCCCGGCGCTGCCGGGCGATGTTGCGCTCGCTGTCCTCGACGAGGCGGCCCTTCCTCTCGCGATAGCCGATGAGATGGCCGTTCACGCGGATGCGGCCGTTCTGGATCTTCTCCAGATGGTTGATGCAGCGCACGAAGGTGGTCTTGCCCGACCCGGAGGCGCCGACGATGACGACGACTTCGCCGCGCCGGACGTTGAGCGAGACGCCCTTGAGCACCTGCATCGAGCCGAACCATTTCTCGACGCCCTCGGCCTCGACGGTCCATTGCATGTCTGCGGTGCTCATGGGCTGGTTCCGAACAGGCTGGTCAGAAGCCGGCCGCGCGGCGCCTTGCTGCGGGTCTCGGCAAAGGGCGTGCTGAAGCGGGCCTCGATGGTGCGCTGGAGGAAGCCCCACAGGGTGGTGAGCGAGAGATAATAGAGCGCGACCACCGAATAGAGCTCGAAGACACGGAAGGTTGCCGACGTCACCATCTGGGTGGCCAGCAGGAGTTCGGGTACGCCGATGACGCTCAGCAGCGTCGTGCTCTTCAGCATGCCGTTGAAGTTGTTGCCGAGGGGCGGAATGATGACCCTCGCGGCCTGGGGCAGGATGATGCGCCGCAGGAGCTTGACGGGTGTCATCCCGAGCGACTTGGCTGCCTCCGTCTGCCCCCGGTCGATCGAGGTGATGCCGGCGCGGATGATCTCGCCCATATAGGCCGCCTCATTCAGGCTGAGGGCGATGATGCCGGCCTGGACATTGCCCGGCAGGATCATGAAGCCGAGATCGATGTCATGGAAGCGCAGGATGCCGGCAGCGGCGAGCGCGGTGTAGATGAACACGATCTGCACCAGCAGCGGCGTGCCGCGCATCACCCAGACATAGAAGGAGGAGAGAGCCCGCAGGACCCGCCAGGACGATAGCCGGCCCAGGGCCACGAACAGGCCGAGGGTGGTGCCGATGATCTGAGCGACGATGCTGATGCTGAGCGTCAGCCAGAGGCCGTGCAGATAGATGCTGGAGGGTTCGAGCAGGTAGTGGAAGAAGAAGGCCCAGTTGAAGTTCATGGCAAGACCTCACAAGGCGTCGCGTTCGATACCCCAGCTTTCCAGGATCTTCCGGTAGGTGCCATCCTTGCGGATGGCCTCGAGCGCCGCGGCGAAGGCCTTCTGCAGGTCGATGTCTTCCTTGCGGAAAGCGGCGCCGATGACGGCCTGGGCGAAAGGCGGGCCTCCCAGTTCGAAGAGGTCCGGGGCTTGCTTGAAATAGTAACCGGCCGTCTTGATCGTGGTGCCATAGGCATCGACCTGTCCGATGCGCAGGGCCTGGAAGGCATCGGTATCCTTGGGAAACACCACGACCTGGGCCTGTGCCTTGCCCTCGCCCGCGAGCTTCTTGTTTTCCTCATCGACAAGGGACTGGATGGTCGTGCCGTTCTCGACGGCAACCTTCTTGTCGGAGAGATCGGCAAGCCCGGTGATATGGCTCGCATTGCCTTTCAGGACGACAAGTGACTGGCTGGAGGCGAGATAGTCAACGAAATCGACGACCTCGCGGCGCTTGGGCTTGTCATAGAGCTCGGACATGATCACGTCGCACTGCCTGGCGATCAGGGCGGGAATGATGCCGTCGAACTGCACCTGCTTCCATTCCGCGCTGACGCCCAGCTGCTTGGCAATGGCATTGCCGAGCTCGATCTCGGCTCCGGTCAACGAGCCGTCATCCTTGTAGAAGGACAGTGGCGGCGAGCCGATATCGGCGCAGATCACCATCTTCCTGGCGTCGGCAATGGCGGCCGGCGGCTGGACGGATTGTGCCCGGGTTGTGGTGGCGATGCTCACTGCCACAAGGGCGATCGATAGGAAAGCAGGCCCTGGGCGAAGACGAGGCAGTACGGCACGGAATGCGCGCATGGTGGTGCTCCGGATGGCTCGTTCCTGGTCCCAGTATGGAACCAATATTATTATTGATACCGATATTGGGGCACAACATTGGCATGCCAGCAAGAAGAATCGTATGGACAACGCAAGAAAATCGATACTACTCTATGGAACCAATATTTGAATTGGTTTCATAATGAACAGCAAACAGCAAGCCAGCCAGAGTCTCCGCAGCCTGTTGAACGGGGGGGCCTATCCGCCCGGCAGTCGCCTGCCGCCGGAACGTGACCTCATGCTCCGGCTCGAGCTGAGCCGCCGCGCGCTCCGGCTGGGGCTGGAACAACTGGAGGCCGAGGGGCGCCTGTGGCGACATGTCGGCAAGGGCACTTTCGTCGGCACCCGCCCGCCCGAGCGGGAACTGGGCATGTCGCTGATCACCGCCAGTACCAGCCCGGCCGAGCTCATGGATCTGTGCCTGTGGACGGAGCCGACCTATGCCCGGGTTGCCGCCACGCGGGCGAGCCGCATGGACATCGACAATCTGCGCTATCTTCTCGACAAGAGTGCCGCCGCCCGCGATGCGGCGACCTGGGACATCTGGGATGTCCGCCTGCACCGGGCCATTGCCGAGGCCACGCATAATGCCCTTGCCCTTGCCGTGTTCGACAGCCTGAACGCCGTGCGGGAGGAGGGAGCCTGGCGGCGCCTGCGCAACGATCCCACCACGGCCGAGCGTTTCGAGGAACTCACGCTCCACCATCGCCAGATCGTCGATGCCATTGCCCGGCATGATCCATCAGCCGCAGAAGCCGCCATGCGGCGGCATCTGCGCTCGGTCCAGCATGCCTTGCTGCTGGAGGATGCCGACGGAGAGACCGAGGATGGGGACGATACGCCGATCGATCTTCTGCGCAACGCATTTCAGGAAAAGGCACAATGAGGGATTTTCAGCTTCCGGGCCGTTCGCCCGTCCGCGCCATGGACGCAATGGTCGCGACATCCCATCCCCTGGCCAGCGCGGCCGCCCTGACCCTGTTGCGCGAGGGGGGCAATGCCATCGACGCGGCAATCTGCGCCTCTGCCGTCCTGGCAGTGGTCGAGCCGCAGTCGACGGGGATCGGCGGCGATTGTTTCTGCCTCTATGTGCGCGGTGGGGAGGGGCCGGTACTCGCCTATAATGGGGCGGGCCGAGCGCCGGAAGCTGCAACCATCGACTGGTATGAGGAGCGGGGCTTTACGGAGATACCGGTCGACAGCCCCCACGCCGTCACCATTCCCGGTGCGATCGACGCCTGGTGCCGCCTTTCGGCCGATCATGGTTGTACCCCGCTCGAGCGCGTGCTCGCCCCCGCCATCCACTACGCCGAGGCCGGATATGTGATTCATGACCGCGTCGAGGCCGATTGGCACGAAGCGAGGGATCTGCTGGCACAGGACGCCACGGCTGCCCGCATCTTTCTGCCCGGGGGCGCCGTGCCGAGGGCTGGCGATGTCCATCGCCAGCCGGAGCTGGCCCGGAGCCTGCGCCTCATCGCCGCCAAGGGACGGGCGGTTTTCTACCAGGGGGAACTCGCCGAGGATCTGGTTGCCCATCTGCGCAGCAGGGGCGGACTGCACACGCTCGACGACTTTGCAGCCGCCGGTGGTGATTACGCGGAGCCTGTCAGGACCAGCTATCGCGGCATCGATGTCTGGCAGATGCCACCGAGCAATCAGGGGCTGACCGCCCTGCTGATGCTCAACCTGCTGGCTGGCTTCGATCTGGCCGGGCTCGACCCGCTGGGGGCGGAGCGGCTGCATCTGGAGGTCGAGGCCGGGCGCCTTGCCTACCGGATCCGGGATGAGCTGATCGCTGACCCCGACCATGCCGACGTTCCCGTCGAGGCCTTGCTGGCCTCATCCTATGCCGACGGACTGAGGCGCAGGATCAATCCCGATATGGCCAACCGTGAATTGCCGGAAGCGGTAATGGAGCCGTCGGACACGGTCTATCTCTCGGTGGTGGATCGCGATCGGAATGCGGTCAGTTTCATCAACTCGACCTATCATTCCTTCGGCAGCGGCCTGGTCGGCCCGAAATCAGGCATCGTCCTGCAGAACCGGGGCAGGGGATTTCGCGTCGACCGACGCCACCCGAACTGCATCGCGCCGCGCAAGCGTCCCCTCCACACCATCATGCCCGGCATGGCAACCCGCAACGGCCGTGTGGTCGCGCCCTTCGGTGTCATGGGAGGCGACTATCAGCCCTTCGGCAATGTCCATGTGCTGAGCAACCTGCTCGACTACGGGATGGATCCGCAGGCTGCGATCGATCTGCCTCGGGTTTTCTACGAGAAGGGCGAACTTCTTGCCGAACGCGGCGTGCCGGCGGCCACGCTGCGTGCCCTCGAGGCTCGTGGCCACAAGGTCGGCCCGGCCGGGGAGCCGCTCGGCGGCGGGCAGATGGTTCTCATCGATTGGGACAGGGGAACGCTGACGGGTGGTTCCGATCCGAGAAAGGATGGGCTTGCCATCGGCTATTGAGGCCGAATTCCCCCCCGTTGTCGGAACCGATCGATCTCGCGCGTCCTTGGAGCGAATAGGCGTGAGGAGATGGCAATGAGAGAGGTGATCCTGACGATGACCATGTCGCTCGATGGTTTCGTCTGCGGCCCGGAGGGGGAACTCGACTGGATCTTCGATGGCGATCAGGAGGCGATCACCTGGAAGCTGGAGACTGTGTCGAATGCGGGCCTGCACATCATGGGCAGCCGCACCTTCCAGGCCATGGCCGCCTATTGGCCAACCTCCACCAGCGTGTTCGCGCCAGCGATGAACCAGATTCCCAAGGCCGTCTTTTCACGGCAGGGATCGGCAATCCTGACAGCGGCTGAGGCCGGCATCCCCCAATCCGGACAACAGCAACCCGGTGCGGAAAGTTGGAGGCAGGCCTATGTGACCAGCGGCGATCTGGTCGACGAGATCGCCAGGATGAAGGCCGGCGACGGCAAGCCGATCATTGCCCATGGCGGCGCTGCTTTTGCGCGCAGCCTCATCGCCCGGGCGTTGGTCGACCGATACGCCTTGGTGGTGCATCCGATCGCTCTCGGCAAGGGCATGCCGATCTTCTCCGAAGTCGTCCCGCCCAGGCGTCTCATGCCGATCAGCTCGACGGCCTTTCCCGGAGGCTCGGTTACGCAGGTCTATCGGTCTGCGTGACCACGTCTTATGCGCAATCCCTAATCCTTGAGTGCCTGGATCACGTCGGCAGTCTGCGTCAGCGTTTCGATCTCGCGAAAACGCGGCTCATGCAGCGGCGCTTCCGCATGTTCGAAGGCCCAGGTCAGGGGATGGGGGACATAGACACCCCAGCTGCCGACCCGGAGCGCCGGAATCACGTCGGACTTCAGCGAGTTGCCGATCATCATCGAGGCCTGGGGACCATCGCCATGCCGGGCGAAGGCCTGCGCATAGGTCTCGGTACTCTTCTCGCTGACGATCTCCACGGCTTCGAACAGGTCACGCAGCCCCGATTGCGCGATCTTGTTCTCCTGATGGAACAGATCGCCCTTGGTGATCAGGATGAGCCGGTATTGGCCTGCCAGGCTTTCCAGCGTGTCGGCGACGCCTGGGAGCAGCTCGACCGGATGGTTGAGGATTTCCTTGCCGAGCGCCAGGATGCGCCCGATCACCGGTGCCGGCACTTGGCCGCCACTGACGTCGATGGCGGTATCGATCATCGAGAAGGTGAAGGTCTTCATGCCGAAGCCGTGGCTGACGACATTGCGCTTGCCGACTTCGAGTAGATGCGCCAGCAGCGTGTCCTTGTCGGCATAGTCGGCAAGCAGGCTGACCAGTTCTTCCTCGGCCGTCCTGAAATATTGCTCGTTCTGCCAGAGCGTATCGTCGGCATCGAAGGCAAGGGTGGTGAGGTGGGCAGGGGACATCACGATCTCTCGAACTAGGCCCGTCCCTATAAGCCCAAATGCGCCGCCGAGGCCAGCCCGTGTCGGATGCAAGCAAGGCCATCTCGCGATGTGTTCCGACAATTGCTATCCCCCTTGCGAATCCAGCCCAGCGCGTCAGGTCCGTCATGTCCCAGTCCAAGCCCAACATCCTCATCATCATGGTGGATCAGCTCGCACCGGCCTTCCTGCCGGTGCACGGCTTCGATCTCGTCAAGGCGCCGAACATCATGGGGCTGGCCGAGCGCGGCGTGGTGTTCGACAGCGCCTATTGCAATTCGCCCTTGTGCTCGCCCTCCCGCGCCGTGTTCATGAGCGGGCAATTGCCGTCACGCTCGGGCGTCTACGACAATGCCGCCGAATTCCGCGCCGACATCCCGACCTGGGCGCATTATCTCCGGCGTGCAGGCTATCGTACCGTGCTGTCTGGCAAGATGCATTTCTGCGGGCCCGACCAGCTTCACGGCTTCGAGGAGCGGCTGACAACCGACATCTATCCTGCGGATTACGGCTGGACGCCCGATTGGGATCACCCGCAGGAACGCCCGAGCTGGTATCACAACATGTCGTCGGTGACCGATGCCGGCCTTTGCGTGCGCACCAACCAGCTCGATTTCGACGATGAGGTGGTGTTTGCAGCCGAGCGCGCCCTCTATGAACATGTGCGCAGCCCCGACAAGCGCCCCTTCTGCATGGTGGCGTCGCTGACCCATCCGCATGATCCCTATGCGATCACGCAGGACTATTGGGATCTCTATCGGGACGAGGAAATTCCTTTGCCCCGCCACGTGGTTCCGGTCGAGGAACTCGACCCGCACTCCCAGCGCTTGCGCCATGTCTGCGACATGGACAAGGCCGAGATCACCGACCAGCATATCCGCAATGCCCGGCATGCTTATTTCGGAGCGATTTCCTATGTCGATGCCAATGTCGGCAAGCTGCTCAAGGCCCTGGAAGCGACGGGACTCGATAAGGAGACGATCATTCTGTTTACCGGCGACCACGGCGAAATGCTGGGCGAGCGCGGCCTCTGGTACAAGATGAGCTGGTTCGAGGGCTCGGCCCGGGTGCCGCTGATCATCAGCGCGCCTCAGCTCTATCGTCCGCATCGGGTCGCGGCGAGCGTGTCGCTGGTCGATATCCTGCCGACCCTGGTCGATATGGCCGAGCCTGGCGCGGCTGCGGAACTCGCCGGCATCGACGGCGCCAGCCTGGTGCCGCATTGCCGCGAAGAAGGCGGGCATGATGAAGTCCGCGGTGAATATCTTGCCGAGGGGGCCGTGGCGCCTTTGCTGATGCTCCGTCGCGGCGACTTCAAATTCGTGCATTCACCCGCCGACCCCGATCAGCTCTACGATCTGGCCGCCGACCCCGCCGAATTGACGAACCTTGCGGCCGAGCCGGCCCATGCCGAAATCGTCGCGGCTTTTCGTAAGGAAATAGAAACGCGCTGGAACCTTGCCGCTATTGATGCCGATGTGCGTGCCAGCCAGCGTCGTCGTCGGGTGGTCGACGATGCCTTGAACTCGGGAAAAGCGACTTCCTGGGACTTTCAACCTTTCAGGGACGCTTCCAAGCAGTATATGCGCAACACCATAGACCTCGATGATCTGGAGGCGATGGCACGTTATCCTCGTGTGCGCCCGTAAATGCTATGGTTAATTCTTCACTGTCCGGTGTGGCAATAGAGCAACACGGATTCGAAGTCTTGCGTTGACGGCCTCCGGCCGTCGACTTGGCCGCGTTCCTGCCACAAAGTGACCGCTGAATTCAGCCCGCACCTTGGAGCATCAAGATCTCCAGCGGGCTGAACGTAGTTGAGTTGCTTGAGTGGCGGTCGAACTTGGATAGAGCTTTTCGCGAACACGCAATGGACAGCGCCGGACTTGCCAGTGGTCGTGTCCACGTGCCCGGAAGATTCCGCCGGCCGGCCAGTGCCGTCGCGAAAAAGCCATCAACTTTGCGGCTTTGGCAGAAGAGCCGCCGTGAATCGGTCAAAGAATCGGCAGAAGTGTCGGCTATGTCCTTCACTATGAACCAGATTTCTCTCTTGGCCGACCGGCAAACCGCAGGCGGACCCCTTGGTCGGGTCCCGGCGCGCCATGGCAAATCGCTTGCCAGGATGCGCTGTCTTCTGCGTGCGAGCGGCCTGGGCCTCTTGCTATCCCTGGGCTGCGTGACGGCACAGGCTTTCGATGGCACCAAGACGCCGGCGGACGATCCTTCTCCGATGCAGGCCTTCCGCAATGGCACCAAGGCCTACAAGGCCGGCGACCTTGCCGGGGCATCCCAGGCGCTGGAATTCGCCGCGAGCAAGGGACACGCTTTGGCCCAATGGAAGCTCGCTCGCATGTATTCGGAAGGGGACGGCGTTCCCCGCGACGACAAGAAGGCGTTCGACTATTATCAGGCCATTGTCGACGCCCATGGCGAAGATAGCCCGGATACCGCCCAAGCCCGCTTCGTCTCCAGCGCGATCGTCGCGCTCGGTTCCTATTATGTTTCCGGCATCCCCAATGAGGTGAAGCCCAATCCCAGGCATGCGACCGAACTGTTCCAGTATGCCGCCACCTATTTCGGCGACAGCGATGCGCAGTACAATCTCGGTCGCATCTATCTCGACGGCAATGCCGTGCAAAAGCGCGATGCCATCACGGCGGGCCGCTGGCTGCGTCTGGCCGCCGACAAGGGTCATCGCCAGGCGCAGGCCGTGCTCGGCCATCTCCTGCTGTCGGGCAACGACATGCCGCGCCAGGGCGCACGTGGCCTGATGTATCTGACTTTGGCGCGTGACGGTGCCAATGGCGAGCGCGACCAGTGGATCATCGATCTCTATGATGATGCCTTCGCCAAGGCCACGCCGGACGAACGCGAGATGTGCCTGACCTATCTGGCGCAGTTCCTCAAGGACCATTCATAGTCCGGCGGTTGCGGTTTCCCTTTGTGTGGAATTCGGAGTGTCAGCCTCCGGCTGGCACTCTGCTCGCCGATAAGATGTCAGCCGGAGACTGACACTCCCAATCCCGCATGTCCTTAGGCAAATGAGTGGCGGGCCAGGGATTTTGTCGGGAAGCACCGGGGCTGTTTCCTGGCGCGGCAAGCGCCTCCCCAACATGGGTCGGCATTCGTCAGAGCTGCGTCACGCCCTGCCAATCGAGTTTAGGGTTTCCTATCAATCTATTGAAATGCTTTGAATAATAATCGAACAGGCGCTGGTAGCCCCGTTGATAGGCCGCTGCGTTCTTGTCCAAGAGTGCCAGGGCTTGCACGAAATCGCCGGCCCGGTAGGGGCCCAGGATTTCTGCCTGGGCGACCTGCAGCCGGAAGAAGTCGGTATCCGCCTCGCCGGTGTGAAGGGCGAACAGTCCGATAGCCCCTTGTCGACCGCGTACCATGGCACGGTCGAGCTCCAGGAAGGGCATGCCGGCCGCGGCCCGGCTGGTGGCCTCGGTGACGAGAACCTCCACGCCATAGAGCTTCGTCAGGGCCTCCAGGCGCGAAGCGAGGTTGACCGCATCGCCGAGGGCCGAATATTCGAGCCGCTGCTCCGAGCCGAGATTGCCGACGCAGGCCTCGCCCGTATGCAGCCCGATGCCCATCTGGATCGGCGGATCGCGGAACTCGCGTGCCATGCCGGCGATGTCCAGCGCAGCCTTGCAGGCGAGCGTCGCATGGTTCGGCATGTCGAGCGGCGCATTCCAGAAGGCCATCATGCCGTCGCCGATGAATTTGTCGATGGTGCCGCTATGGCGAAGAACGGCCTCCGTCGCCGGCGTATGGATGCGGCGGATCAGCGACACCACCCCCTCCGGCGACTGGGTCTCGGCAATGCCGGTGAAGTTGCGCACGTCCGAGAACATGATGGTGAGTTCGCGGATCTCGCCGCCGAGCACGATGCGATCCGGCGCTTCGACGAGACGCTCCACCACCGCCGGCGTCACGAAGCGGCCGAACATCGAGCGCACCTCGGCCCGCCGGTGCTCGGCCTCCTGGTAGTGATAGACCGTGGCGGCAAGAAAGACGGAGAGGGTACCCACGCTCGGCATCACCGCATCGAACAGCACGCCCTGCCGCACATAGAGGATCCAGCTCCAGCACGCGATCATGATCGGGATGGAAAGGCCAGCCACGGTCGAAACCAGTGGCATGTTGCGGGTGCGCCTCAGGATCCAGGCCAGCAGGCTGCCCAGGGCGAGGATCAGAAATGCCTCCAGGCCGCGCATCCAGTCGGGGCGCACCAGGCTCGCGCCGGCGAGCACTTGTTCGACGATCTGGGCATGCACCTCGACGCCGGGGATGGCCTCTTCCACCGAGGTGCTTCGCTGATCGCGCAGGCCGATGGCGACTGCGCCGACGAAGACGATGTGATCCTTGATATCCTGCGGATTGAAGCTGCCGTCGAGGATCGAGGCAGCCGAGATCCAGGACGACGGCTCCGATCTGCGCGCAACCAGGCGGACCTCGCCGTTGCTGTCCGTGTCGATGAAGATGCTTCTGTCGCCATCGCCGATTCGGATGGTGTTGATGCCGCTTTGGACACCAAAGGCGGGCTGGCCGCTGGCATTGGAAGCGCGCACCATGAGGGTGTCGGCGCCCATGGCGACGCGAATGGTTTCAAGCGAGAGGGACGGCGCCACCTTGCCGCCGATGGCGACGAAGGTCGGTACCTTGCGGATGACGCTGTCACCGTCGGGAAACCAGTTGATGGCACCCGCTCCCCGGGCCGCGTCATAAAGGACGGGAAGCGGCATTTTGGCGGCCGGGAAGGAGGGCAGGAAATTGACGGGATCATCCCCGACCTGCCCGTATCCGCTCTTGATCTTGACCGGCTCGCCGGCATCGGTTCCCAGAAGGCCGAGCACCACGGGTATGTTCGCCATGGTCTGGGCAAACATGACGTCGTAGGAGGCGGTGGAGGCGCTCATGGCTTTTTCCAGCGCTTCCCGTTCGGCACTGGTGGGCAGCTTCTTCACCAACAGTCCAGGCGAGGTCTGGTCGGCCTCGCTGAACAGGACGTCGAAGGCAACCACGACCGCACCGGCATCGGCCAGCTTTTGAGTGAGTGTGGCGATCACGCTGCGCGGCCAGGGAAATTGGCCGATTTCGGACAACGATTTCTCGTCGATCGCCACGATACGCACGGGCGAATCGGGATCGCGCCCCTTGGCGTGCCAGCGTTGATAGGTGTCGAAGACGATGTCCTGCAGCCGGGGTAGGGGGGCGGGACCGAGCAAAGTCAACAGGCTGAAGATCAGCAGCGGCAGAGCCACCACCAGCGGATATCCAAGGAAGCGCTTCAGCCGCATGTCGATGTCACGCTCATACTCCGGCACAGCAGGTACTACTGGAGGAATTCGCCCCGCTCGGCCAGTGAATTATCAGCTTTTCCCTTGCGGCAGTTGGGGCGGCCGGGTTGTAGGTCACAAAAGTCTCGCCTCTTGATCACGGGAGGGAATGCGTCATGATGGCCTTGGCATCGCTGCCACCCCTTCGGCTCGCTCAATCCGGGCACCGGCGGTCGGAGGCCGGTTTTCGCCAACACCAATATAGTGACCGGACATAGGGCGGATTATCGGCATGCCACGATCGCGCTTCCTGACTCTCCGCTTCGTTGGGCTGGCGGCAGCCTGCGGCTTGGCCTTTTCGCCCGCCTATGCGGCCGAGACCGTGGGCAACACGGTCGGCGTGACCCCGGCCGCCATCGGCACGGTTGCGGGAGAACTCGGGGTCGATATCGCGGTCTATCGCGACGAGACCGTGCGGACCGGTCCTTCGGGGGCGCTCGAAATCAAATTCCTCGACCAGACGCGTCTGGCGCTCGGTTCTTCGGCATCGGCCAAGCTCGATCGCTTCGTCTATTCGGGCGGTCAGGCCAGGGACGTGGTGATCGGCCTGTCGAAGGGGGTGTTTCGCTTTGCCAGCGGTGTCTCCGCCAAGAAAGCCTATTGGATCCAGACGCCGCTTGCCGGGATCGGCGTGAGAGGGACCAATTTCACGGCCGAAGTCGGCGACAATTATGAGCGCTTCACCATTTGGGAAGGTGCCATCGAGGTATGCCCGCGCCAGCGGGGGCTTTCTGTCGATCAGGAGCGCCGGCGGCGTTGCCCGCTTCTAAAACGGCGGGGAGAGACGATTACCATCTTCCCCGGCAGCAGGTCGCGAAGGGGCGGGCCGCCGGTGGTGTTTTCGCCTCACTGTGCCGAAGCCGGCGCGGGGGCCCAACTCTGCGGGCGCTATGGCGGTGAGGGAGGCAAGAATCGTGGCCAGAGGCGGCCCGGCTTCAACTTCCCAACCTTCAACCCGCCGCGGCAGCGAGGCTGACGACGCGATCTTTGGTCGTCAGAGGGCAAGATCGCAGCGAATCGGCACGTGGTCGGAAGCCTTTTCCTGCCCACGCATCGCCTTGTCGATGGCACAGCCCTGCAGGCGCGAGGCCGCCTGCGGCGACAGCAGCAGATGATCGATGCGAATGCCGTTGTCCTTCTGCCAGCCACCGCCCTGATAGTCCCAGAAGGTATAGTGTCCGGGTGCGTCCTCGCACGACCGGAACGCATCCGTCAGGCCGAGCGCCAGCAATTCGCGGAACTTGGAGCGGCTCTGCAGCAGGAAGAGAGCGTCGTTCACCCATTCCGCCGGATTCTTTGCGTCGGCGGCCTGCGGGATGATGTTGTAGTCGCCCGCCATCACGAAGGGCTCTTCGAGCGCGAGCAGACCGCTGATATGCAGCCTGAGGCGCTCCATCCAACCGAGCTTGTAGGGGTATTTCTCGGTGCTGACCGGATTGCCATTCGGCAGATAGATCGACGCGACCCGCAACGCGCCCGACGAAGTCGAGATCACCGCCTCGATATAGCGGGCCTGTTCGTCGCCATCGTCGCCCGGCAGCCGCGTTTTCACCTCGTCGAACGGATGCTTGGAGAGGATTGCCACGCCATTGAAGGTCTTCTGGCCATGGACGGCGACATTGTAGCCCAGCGCCTCGATGTCGGCGGCGGGAAAGGCCTCGTCCACGCATTTGATCTCCTGCAGGCAGACCACGTCCGGTTGGGCGTCCTTCAACCAACCCAACAGATGGGGAAGCCTTTGGCGGATCGAGTTCACGTTCCAGCTGGCAATACGCACCATGTCACACCGAGAAGCTGGTGCCGCAGCCGCAAGCGGCGGTGGCCTGCGGATTGTTGATCTTGAAGGCGGAGCCGATCAGGTCCTCGACATAATCGAGTTCGGCACCTTCCATATATTGCTGCGACATCTCGTCGATCAGCACCGTGGCGCCTTCCTTGGCGATCGCCAGGTCATCCTCGTGGCGTTCGGTGTCGAAGACGAATTTATACTGGAAGCCGGAGCAGCCGCCGCCCTCCACGCTGATGCGCAGCATCGAGCCGGACGGTTCACTTTCGAGAATCTTGGCGATCCGACGCGCGGCACGGTCGCTCACGGAAACGGGACTGGTCATGGCATCCTGCAAATCTGGCTGCATCTTGTCCCGAAAATATGTGCGATGGGCCAAAGGTTCAATGCCGGATCGCGCTGTAAAGAAGCTTTGCCTTGGCACGTGGCAACCTCTATTGAGGCGCAAGCAAGGCGTGAGGCGCGATGGCCGAACTCGAGATACCCGATTGCGTGATCCGGCCTCGCGGTCCGTGGGCGGTGGCGCCCCAATCGCGCGGGCGGCTGTTCGCCGAGCCGCAGTCGCCGACTCGGACCGATTTCCAGCGCGACCGCGACCGCATCATCCACTCCACGGCTTTCCGCCGCCTCAAGCACAAGACCCAGGTTTTCGTCGCGCATGAGGGCGACCATTATCGCACCCGGCTGACCCATACGATCGAGGTCGCCCAGATCGCCCGTTCGATCGCGCGTTCCCTGGCGCTCGACGAGGATCTGGCCGAGGCGCTGGCCCTGGCGCATGATCTCGGCCACACGCCGTTCGGCCATACCGGCGAGGATGCGTTGGACGAGGCGATGCGCGCCTATGGCGGCTTCGACCACAATGCGCAGTCGCTGCGCATCGTCACCCGCCTCGAGCGGCGTTATGCCGAGTTCGACGGGCTCAACCTTGCCTGGGAAACGCTGGAAGGGTTGGTCAAACACAACGGGCCTCTGCTGCAGCCGGATGGCAGCCCGGTGGCGCGCTATCGCGAGCGGGGCATTCCCGTCGCCATCCTGGAATATCAGGCCCAGCAGAATCTCGAACTCGAGAGTTTCGCCAGTGCCGAGGCGCAGGCCGCTGCCATCGCCGACGACATCGCCTACAATGCGCACGACATCGATGACGGGCTGCGCGCGGGCCTGTTCGAACTCGCCGATCTCGGGCAGGTGCCTCTCGCCGGCGAGTTGCTTGCCGAGATCGCCGATCGCCACCCGGACCTCGATCGCAGCCGCACCACCCACGAATTGATGCGCCGCGTGATCACCCGGCTGGTGGAGGATGTGATCGGCATGGGCAAGGCCGCCTTTACCTCCGGTCTCTACCGATCGAGCGAGGACGTGCGGGCTGCCGGCAAGATGCTCATTGCCTTTTCGCCGCCCGTCGCGCTGGCCGACAAGGGCATCAAGGGGTTCCTCTATCCCAACATGTATCGCCATGAACGGGTGATGCGCGTCCGCATGCATGCCGCACAGGTGGTCACCCGGCTGTTCGACCGTTTGTTTGCCGACATCAGCCAGATGCCGGCCGAATGGTGCGAGGGGCTGGAGGGCGCTCGTGAGGACAAGCGCGCGCGCCGTGTCGCTGACTATATTGCCGGCATGACCGATACTTTTGCCATCAACGAGCATCGGCGCCTGTTCGGAACGGCGCCGGATCTGCGCTGACATCGCCATGGATCTGATCGAATGGCTCAGGCGCGGCGTACAGGACGCCGTTGCCTCGCTTCAAGCTGGGGGACGTCTGCCCGCCGGTCTCGATCCGACCTCGATCGGCATCGAGGTGCCGGATCGAACGGGGCGTGGCGATTTTACCTGCAATGCCGCCCTCGTGCTGAACCGGCCGGCAGGGATGCCATCCCCGATCCTGGCTGCTCTCCTTGCCGAAGCGCTGGAGAGCATGGATGGCATTGCCAGCGTTGAAATTGCCGGCCCCGGCTTCCTGAACCTGACGCTGGCGCCGGCGGCATGGGCACGGATGCTTGCCGGCGTGCTGGAGGCGGGCAGCCGTTATGGCGCCGGTGAGCGCGGCGGGGCAGGGCACCCTACGATCGGCTTCGACGCCACCGATCCGCAGAGCACCCGGCCCCTGTCACCGGCCCGCTGCGAGGCAGTCGGAACAGCCCTGGCCAATATGCTGGACCATCTCGGTTTTCGCGCGGACAGGCAGTTTCGGGTACCTTCGCAGCGCGCCGATGTCGTTGTCCGGCTCGGACCGCTTGTCGGCGTGAAGGGGCGAGACCCTACGGCCGTGACGGGGCATCTTGCCGACGATCTCGATCTTTCGATGATCGCGGGCATCGTCGGCGACGACGCCGCTCGTCTGGGCATGCTGATCGAGCCTGCCGATGCTCCGCTCGTGCTCGATCTCGATCTCCTGCTCGATCAGAGCCATGCCAACCCCGTCTTTGACCTGCACTATGCCCATGCCCGCTGCCGGGCCCTGCGCCAACAGGCGGAGATCAGGGGACATGGCGATTCCGATGAAGATCGCTGGGATGTTCGAGCTTTCGAGGATGGGGGCGCGCAGTTGATTCTGCGCTTGCTCGCCCTATATCCAAGCCAGATCGATCTCGCCGTGAGGCAGCGCGAGCCCTGCCGGCTGCTCCACTATCTGTGCAGCCTGGCTGGCGGGCTGCACCGGCAATATTATCGCAGTCTCGGGGCTCCGTATTTACGCTTCATTAGGGATGATGATCGATTGTTAACAGGCGCCCGCTTGGCGTTGGTGCGCGGGGTCGAGGCGGTTCTTAAGTCTGGACTCGGCTTGCTCGGCAGTTCTGCGCCGGACGAGATGCGCTGAAACGAGATCGGCCCTTTTGGCCGCAGATCGCCCCCCGGCGATCGACCAGCCTGGTCAGGAACGAGTCATGATTGAAACCGAACATCGCCGTGTCGCAGCCAGCAACAGCGATCAATGGCTGTCCGATCTGGCAACTGCAGGTGGCGATCGCGATGTTTATGCTGAAAGGCGTGACACAAAGGCCTATGCTTCGGCCGGCGTTTTGCGTTCGCGGGAGGCGGGCATGACGGATCGCTATGATCGCAATGGGCACGAGATTCGCGACGGCCATCCCGAGACCGTGTCCAAACATGCGCAGGCCGAGCAGGCGCAAGCCTATCAGGACGACTATTACGGCGACGACCAGGACGTCGCCACGCGCCAATCGAAGGCCTATGTCTTCGACGACGAACGCGAGGAGCAAGGCCCCGAATGGGTCTATGACGAACAGCGCGGAGTCTGGGTCGATCGTGACGGCAATCCCTATGTGGAAGCCTATCCCGAAGGCGAGGAAGATCGCTATGCGCCGGCCGCCGATGATGAATATCTGGCGCCGCGCGCCGAGACCCGGATGCCGCGGCGCAAGTCTCGTGGCAGTGCCGTCAGTCTTGCCGCTCTCGTCCTCGTCGCCAGCATCGGTGGCGGCCTCGCCTATGTCTGGAAGAAGGGCGGCTTTGTCGGTAGCGACATTCCGGGTATCGGCAGCGCACCGCCGGTGATCAAGGCGAGCACGGACCCGGTCAAGATCAAGCCGGCTGAGAACGCTGCGGCTGCCAGCCAGCCGACTCACGAGATCTTCAATCGCAGCAACCAGACCGCTTCCGTCGCCAATGAGCGGCTGGTGCGTCACGAGGAGCAGCCGGTTGCGGTGGTGCCGACCCGACCCGAAGGGGCCGCAGCCCCGGCCCCCGCGGCGCCCGACGCCAATGCGACGCGTCCGGTGACAACCAGCAACATCGTGCTGCCCAATCCCGAAGGCGCTGCCGCGCCCGACCAGACGGCCAGCAATGCCACGGAAACCCAGGTTGCGCAGGCACCCGACGAGCCGCGGCGGGTGAAGACCATCAAGATCATGCCGGACAGTTCGGTGGTGACGGGTGAAGCCCCCATCACCAATGCCGAGCCGAGCGCTCCGCAGACCCGTTCCGTGGACGTCTCGGCCCTGGCGCCGACGCCTCCTGCCGATCAGCCTTCGTCTGAGGCGGCTCCAACGGCTCCTGCTGTTGCTCCGCAAGCCGCTCCGGTCGTCCAGGGCGATGCTGGCCAGGCCACGTCGCCGGCCCCCGCTGCCCCGGTTGCAACCGTGCCCGCCGGCTCGGCTGCCGCCCTGCCGGACGACCAGACGCCACAAGCGCTGCCGGGCGAGGAAGATGGCGGTGCGACCACGGTCGTCGAGCCGACTCAGGCGCAGGCACCGCCGCCGGCGGTACCGCCTGTCCGTCCTCGCCATATGCCGCCGGCGCCGAAACCGGCGCAGGTGGCGTCGGCCGAACCGACTGCAGGGGCAGCCCCGGCCGCCGCATCGGCTCCGACCGCGGCCCCGGTCGCCAATGGCAGCTATGTCGTCCAGGTTTCGTCGCAACGCTCGCCGGCTGATGCGCAGAGCGCCTTCCAGTCGCTGCAGCGCCGTTTCGCAGGTGTGCTGGGCGGTATGAAGCCGTCGATCCGCAAGGTCGATCTACCCGATCGCGGCACTTATTACCGGGTGCGGGTCGGAGGATGGTCCACGCCGGCCGAGGCCACGGCCTTCTGCGGCAAGCTGAAGGCTGCCGGTGGGGACTGTGTGATCGCCCGCAACTGATTGCCGGCTGATTCGAGCCCGCCGCCGTTCATGCGCGCCGCGCCTGAATCTGACGTCTGAGAGATTTCGGGCAAGCCGAACTGGATCGGGGCGATCGGGGGCCGGGTTCCGATCGCCCCGATCCAGTTCGGCTTGCCTGTTCTTCATATATTTCCCGAAAGCCGAAGAGACTGTCATGCCCCAATCAGCGCTGATCCTGGGTTGTTCCGGCCTGTCGCTCACCCCTGACGAGCGCGCTTTCTACCGTGATGCGAATCCCTGGGGCTTCATCCTGTTCCGGCGGAATGTCGGCACGCCGGCGGAAGTGCGAGCCCTGACGGCTTCCTTGCGCGAGACGGTGGGACGCGATGCGCCCGTTCTGGTGGATCAGGAGGGCGGACGGGTCCAGCGGCTGACGGCTCCCCATTGGCCGAAATATCCGGCCGCGCGGCTCTATAGCCAGCTCCATGCCAATGATCCGGTGACACGCCGCGAGATCACCCGGCTGGCTGCGAGACTGATCGCGCACGATCTCCTTGAGGTCGGTATCAACGTCGATTGCCTGCCGGTGCTCGATATTCCGGTGCCAGGAGCCCATGACGTGATCGGCGACAGGGCCTACGGTCTCGACGCGACCACGGTCGGCACGCTCGGCCGGGCCGCGGCCGAGGGCATGATCGCCGGCGGCGTGCTGCCCGTGATGAAGCATATGCCCGGCCATGGCCGCGCCGGCGTGGACAGCCATCTTTCGCTGCCGATCGTGGCGGCGGGCCGGGCCGAGCTCGAATCACTCGATTTCCTGCCCTTCCGCATGCTCGCCGACATGCCCGCCGCGATGACCGCGCATGTGGTTTACGAGGCTTTGGATCCGTCATCCCCAGCTACGACGTCCAAAAAAGTGATCCGCAATGTGATCAGGAAGGCAATCGGCTATGATGGTCTCCTGATGAGTGACGATCTTTCCATGCAGGCGCTCGAGGGAACATTGGAGCAACGCGCGGCAGCGGCCTTCGCGGCTGGCTGCGATCTCGGGCTGCATTGCAACGGCAAGATGGATGAGATGATCGAGGTGGCGCGGGCCGCTCCAAGCCTGTCAGGCAAGGCACGCCGCCGGGCCGATGCCGCCTTGGCCCGCATCCGCCACCTGCCGGAGCCGCTCGACATCGACGAAGCGCGGGAACGGCTGGCGGCGGCGCTTGCCAGCGGAGGCACGGTTTGAATGAGCGATGAGTTCGAAGAAGAGGTGAGGGCGGATAAGGCGGTCAGCGATCCCACGCTCGTCGTGGATGTCGACGGCTTCGAAGGACCGCTCGACCTGCTGCTCGAATTGGCGCGGCGCCAGAAGGTCGATCTTACGCGCATTTCTATCCTCGCCCTTGCCGAGCAATATCTCTCCTTTGTCGAGGAGGCCCGCCGTCTGAGGCTCGAACTGGCGGCCGACTATCTGGTGATGGCGGCTTGGCTCGCTTATCTCAAGTCGCGCCTGCTGCTGCCGGAATCGCCGAAGGGCGAGGAACCGCCCGCGGCCGAATTGGCCGCCGCCCTTGCCTTCCGCCTGCAGCGCCTGGAAGCGATGCGCAATGCCGCCGCCCAGCTGCAGGAGCGGGCCGTTCTGGGCCGCGACGTGTTCAAGCGCGGCATGCCCGAAGGCATACGGCTCAACAATCATGGGCGATTCGAAGCAACGCTGCATGATCTGCTCTCTGCCTATGCCCAGCAGCGTCAGCGCGCCATGGTCGGTTATGTGAAGCTGCCCGAGCGCAATGTCTGGACGCTGGCCGAAGCGCGCGAGTTGCTGGAATCGCTGATCGGGCCGGCGGCGGACTGGCTCAGTCTCGACGAATTTCTGGTGGACTATCTGGCCGAGCCCTCGACACGGGCCACCGTTCGGGCCTCTAGCTTCTCCGCGAGCCTCGAACTCGTGAAGGAAGGCAAGCTCGATTTGCGTCAGGCTACGCCCTTCTCGCCGATCTATCTGCGGTCGCGTGGTGAAGCCGGCCAGACCGATCCTTCCTGATCGAGCCATGGCTCGATCAGGAAGGATCGGCAGCATCTCAACCCTCCTGTGCGGAACGCCGCCGAGGGCCAGCTGTCGGTTCGAGGACGAGGCAGGTTTTGGTAAACCATGCGGCCCGCGCTTCATTCTTGTGGCGCAGCCCGCATAGGGAAGGGTTAGGCTTTGGGCGAAATTGCATCGTTCCAACCGGAAGGCACGGCACAGACCGATCTGCAGCAGCATATGCGCTTGATCGAAGCCTTGCTGTTCGCGGCAACGGAACCGCTGGACGAGGCGACGCTGGCATCGCGGCTGCCCGAGGGCGCGGATATCGGTGCCGCCATCGGCGCCTTGCAGGCCGACTATGCGACCCGTGGCGTCAATCTGGTCAGGCTGGGGGGGCGCTGGGCTTTCCGCACCGCCGACGACCTCGCCTGGATCCTGTCGCGCGATGCCTATGAGACGCGCAAATTGTCGCGGGCGGCGATGGAAACCCTGGCAATCATCGCCTATCACCAGCCGGTGACCCGCGCCGAGATCGAGGACATCCGCTCGGTGTCGATCTCCAAGGGCACACTGGATGTGCTTCTGGAAACCGGTTGGGTGCGCCTGCGCGGGCGGCGGCGCGCACCGGGACGACCGGTGACTTATGGCACCACGCCCGCATTTCTGGAGCATTTCGGCCTGGATGGCGTCGGCGACCTGCCTGGGCTCGATGAGCTCAAGGGAGCGGGCCTGCTCGATGGCCGCCTGCCGCCTGGCTTCAGCGTGCCCATGCCCAATGATGACAGCGCGCTGGCGCCGGATGAGGAGCCGCTGGAAGCCGCCGACCTTTCCTTCGCATTTCCGGAACCGGAACCCGAACATGAAGGTTGAGTAAGAACGGCAAACCTTCTTGTTTTTGCCGTCAAGCCCGCCTAGATTCTGCTGGGATCATCGGGTCGCGTGCGGCGCCGTTGTTGTGTTGTTGCAATCGGCTTTGCCGCGTTGGAGGGTATCATGGGTACATGGGGTATCACGCACTGGATCATTCTGGCTGTCGTCGTACTCGTCCTGTTTGGTGGACGCGGCAAGATTTCCGACTTGATGGGTGACGTTGCCAAGGGCATCAAATCCTTCAAGAAGGGCATGGCCGATGACGAACCGACGACTGCCCAGCAGCCTGTGAAGACGATCGATGCGCAGGCCGGCACGACCGTCAATCCGACCGAGCAAACCAAGGCGGGCTGAGCTGGCCCGGTTTGTGCCGGCGGCGTCAGCCTGAAGACTGGGTCTTTCTAGGCTCCGCGTTAATGCGCGGAGCATTTCGTTTCGCCAGACCGAGCGTTGCATGTTTGATATCAGCTGGAGCCATATCCTGATCGTGGGGGCAGTGGCTGTCGTCGTCATTGGCCCCAAGGAACTGCCCAGCACGATGCGCTCCCTCGGGCGGGGCGTGAACAAGCTGCGCCGTATGGCGGGCGAATTCCAAGGCCAGTTCAACGAAGCGCTCAAGGAAGCCAATCTCGAGGATGTCAAAAAGGAATTCGACACGCTGCGCCAATCCGCGGCAACCTTGAGTAGCATCAGCAGCCCCGCAGGCCTGGCGCGCAACGCCCTGAAATCCTCGGTGTTCGATTCGGAACCGCCGCTTAGTCCGGCGGCAATCGCGCCGATTCTGGAGAACGGGGCGGTGGCTGCCACGCCAAGCGAGCCTTCCATCGCCGGGCCAAACCCTTCATCCTTGGCTGCCAAACTCGTCGGGGTCGAAATCCCCTCCGCCTTCGCCCCCCTTGCAGCGTTCAAGTCCTAAGATGACCGAAGACGACATCGACGCCTCCAAGGCGCCGCTTCTCGATCACCTGATCGAGCTACGCTCACGCCTGATGAAATCCGGCATTGCGTTCATCGTGCTGTTCATCGGCGCCTTCGCGATTTCCAAATCGATCTATCTCATCTTGCTGTGGCCCTATGAATGGGCAGCGGCCGGCAATCCGGTCAAGCTGATCTACAATCATCCGCTCGATTTCCTGTTCACGCAGATTCGGGTTGCTTTCTTCGCCGCTGCTTTCGTCGGCTTTCCCTTCTTCGCCATCCAGATCTATCGTTTCGTCGCTCCCGGCCTCTACAAGCACGAACGCAATATCTTCCTGCCCTATCTCATCGCCACTCCACTCTTCTTCTTCCTGGGCGGGTTGCTGGTCTATTTCCTGGCGATGCCGGCAGTGATGCATTTCGCGTTGGGCATGCAGCAACTCGGCGGCAGCGGAATCGCCACCATCGAATTGCTGGCGACTGTCGATGGCTATCTGTCCTTGCTGATGAACCTCATCTTTGCCTTCGGCTTGGTGTTTCAGCTTCCGGTAGTGTTGACCCTTTTGGGCCGGATTGGCGTGGTCGACTCGACCTTCCTGACGGAAAAGCGCCGCTATGCCATCGTCATCGTGTTCGCGATCGCCGCCGTGCTGGCGCCACCCGATCCGTGGAGCATGATCGCGCTTGCCGTGCCGGGCGTGCTCCTTTACGAACTCTCGATCTATTCGGTCCGGTGGGTTGAGAAGAAGCGCGCGGAAAGCGATACGCAGGCTTCGGAATAGCCCGTCGGTGTCCCGACGACCGTTCTGGAGTTGATCTCATGTATGATGTGAAGTGGATCCGCGAGAACTCGGGTCTCTTCGACCAAGGCCGGGTTCGCAGAGGGCTCGAGCCGCTGTCCGCCACCATACTCGAGCTCGATGAGAGCCGCCGTGCGCTCGTTGCCCGGCTGCAGGCCTCCCAGGAACGTCGCAACGCCGCCTCCAAGGAGATCGGTGCGGCCAAGCAGGCCAAGGATGAGGCCAAGGCGCAGGCCCTGATGGCCGAAGTCAATGCGCTCAAGGCTTCGATGCCGGCTGACGAGGAGGCGCTCCGCCTCGCCGACAAGGCCCTTTACGATCAGCTCATCTCGATCCCGAACCTGCCGCTCGACGAGGTTCCTACCGGTGCTGACGAACACGGCAATGTCGAACACCACCGCCATGGCGTGGCGCGGGCCTATACATTCGCCCCCAAGGAGCATTTCGAGCTGGGCGAAACTCTCGGCCTGATGGATTTCGAGATTGCCGCCAAGCTCTCCGGCTCCCGCTTCGTGGTGCTGCAGAGGGGCCTGGCCCGGCTCGAGCGCGCGCTCGGCCAGTATTTCATCGACAAGCATACCGGCGAGCACGGTTATACCGAGGTCGCGGCGCCCTTGCTGGTGCGCGACGATGCCATGATCGGCACGGCCCAGTTGCCGAAATTCGCCGAGGATCAGTTCCGTGTTCAGCCGGGCGATTTCTGGTTGATTCCGACGGCCGAGGTTTCGCTGACCAACCTGGTGCGCGACGCCATCACCGCCGAGGAGGAACTGCCGCTGCGCTATACCGCGCTGACCCACTGCTTCCGGGCCGAGGCGGGCGCGGCGGGGCGCGATACGCGCGGCATGATCCGTCAGCATCAGTTCCAGAAGGTCGAACTCGTCTCGGTCACCACGCCCGAACAGAGCCGGGACGAGCATGAGCGCATGCTCGCCTGTGCCGAGGCCGTGTTGAAGGGCCTCGACCTGCATTACCGGGTGATGACCCTGTGCACCGGCGATATGGGTTTCGCCTCGCAGAAGACCTATGACATCGAAGTCTGGCTGCCGGGGCAGGGGCTGTTCCGGGAAATCTCCTCCTGCTCGGTCTGCGGTGACTTCCAGGCACGCCGCATGAACGCCCGGACCCGTCCGAAATCCGGCGGCAGCCCGCGTTTCGTGCATACGCTGAACGGTTCGGGCGTGGCGGTCGGCCGCGCACTTGTGGCCGTGATGGAGAATTATCAGAACGAGGATGGCTCCATCACCGTTCCGGACGTTCTGGTTCCCTATATGGGCGGCCTGCGCCGGATCGAAAGACAGTAAATCTCGCTCCCGCGCATCTTGCCGCACCGTCCTTGATTCCAGAATCAGGAAGGGTGAGGCAATCATTTGTTTCTGCAGGGATTTCTGCAACGGCAGGGGATTGCGTACGACAAAGTCTCGCCGGAGCTCCTTTTCCTGTGGCACACTAGCTATGGACTCAGCGAACAGGGACGGACGGCGGATGCGAGTTTTGATTACCAACGATGACGGCGTCCATGCGCCCGGCCTGGTTTCGCTGGAGAAGATCGCCCGCAGCCTCAGCGACGACGTGATCGTGGTTGCACCGGAGACGGATCAGTCCGGCGTTTCCCACTCCCTCTCGCTCAGCACGCCGCTGCGCCTGCGGCAGATCGATGAAAAGCGCTACGCCGTCAGCGGGACGCCGACCGATTGCGTGCTGATGGGCGTTCAGCACCTGCTCAAGGGCAGGCAGCCCGACCTGGTGCTGTCCGGCGTCAATCGCGGCCAGAACATCGCTGAGGACGTTACCTATTCCGGTACGGTGGCGGCCGCGATGGAGGGGACCGTCCTGGGGATTCCATCCATCGCTCTCAGCCAGGCCTATGGCATCGGGGGCAGGGACGGCATGCGTTGGCATTGCGCCGAACAGCATGCACCCGGTGTGATCCGCAAGCTGCTGGCCCACGGTTTCGCCAAGGGAACCTTGTTCAACGTCAATTTTCCCGATTGCGAGCCCGAGGAGGTCGCCGGGATTGCGGTCACCACGCAGGGGCAGCGCGATGCCGCCCTCGTCGACGTGGTCGAGCGGCAGGATTTTCGTGGCGGTCCCTACTACTGGCTGGCTCCGCGGCGGGAAACGCCGCCCCGGCTCGAGGGCACCGATCTGGCCGCCCTTTTCAACAAACAGATTTCCGTGACCCCCCTCCATCTCAACCTGACCGACGTGCCAGCCCTGCAACGGCTTTCGGATAGCTTTGAAACGGTGCGATGACGGACAACATGACGGATTACGAGCCCTTTGTGAATCCCGATGACGAACATGCGCAGGAGATGATGGCTTTCATCCTGCGCCTGCGCCGCCACGGGCTGACGGATCAGAAGGTGCTGAATGCCGTTTCCACTTTGCCGCGCCCCGTCTTCGTGCTGCCGGAATTCGCCGAGTTCGCCTGGCGCGACCTCAGCCTTCCCATCCAGTGTGGCCAGACCATCACGCCGCCCGTGCTTGCGGCCACCATTGCCGAGCGCCTGGATGTCGAGCCGCTGCATCGCGTGCTGGAGATCGGTACGGGTTCCGGCTATCTGACCGCGGTGCTCGGGCGCCTCGCCAAGCGAGTCCTCACGCTCGACCGCTGGCGCACCTTGGTCACCGAGGCTGAGGAAAGGCTGCGGGCCGTCACCATCCTCAATGTCACGATGATGGTGGCAGACGGCAGTTCCGGTTGGCGCCAGCAGGCACCCTTCGATCGTATCGTCACGACGGCCGCAATGAGCGAGGTGCCCGAGGATCTGCTGGATCAACTGGCCCTGGGGGGACGGATGATCGCGCCCATCGGCCCGCCGGGCGAAGAGCAGCAATTGACCATGATCGTGCGCGACGCCGACGGTTTCCATCATACGCCGCTGATGGACATCCGCGCCGCATCGATGATTCTGGGCGTTGCCGACCGGCTTTAAGCCGCCGTCGAGTTTGAAGCGGAAGCGAGATTCGGCGCAGTCATCGCTGGTATCACGGTACAATTGCGTCTTTCCCGTTGAGCCGGACTTTCAATTGCTCGACTGCAGGGCAGGGGCGAAGCCCCGACGCGCGGATGCAGACAAATTCAGGTGGCGAAGGGATGGCGGGATACCTCCATCCCGTGCAGTATGCGGCGGTTTCCGACGGTGCGGGACTGGCAGCCCAGGTCTGATTTCAAGATCGCCCCTGGTCGCTCAGTCAGAACCGCAACTCGGTTGGGGGATTTGAGATGACCGAACAGACAGCACAACAATTCAATTCAGATATTCCAACATTCAGCATTGCCGAACTGGATCAGGACACGCACGCCCTGTTCCGCAAATTTCGACCGGAAACCCCCTTCATCCGACGGGACGACGGGCCGCTCTTCGTCCTGCGCGCCAAGGACGTCGTCAGCCTCACCACCGACGAGCGCACCCGCCAGATCGAAACCGAACTCCTGCAATTGAGGGGTGTCACCTCCGGACCTCTGTTCGACTTCTACGACAAATGCATGCTGCTTTCGAATGGGGCTGCCCATAGGCGGCGGCGCGGCCCGATGGCGCGAACCTTCGCCTTCAAGATGGTTGCCGAGGTCCGCCCCAAGGTGAGGGCGATGGCAGAAAAACTGATCGACCAGCATTACGAGGCTGGCGGGATGGACCTGTTCGAGGACTATTCGGCGATCATTCCGGCCCATACCGTCGCCGCCATTCTTGGGATGCCGGAGGCCGACATTCCGAAATTCGCGGATTGGATCTATGTCATCGCGCGCAGCCTGGGCACGTCCTGGACGGAAAAGGACATCCCCGAGCTCGAGGATGCCTGCCGGCAGATGACGGATTACATGTATGAGCTGGTCGCGGAACGCCGCCAGAACCCGCGCGGCGATTTCCTGTCCGACTATATCGCCGCCATCGACGAGAATCCGGAGATGACGCCGCTCGAGGCGATCATGCAGATCATCATCGTGGTGCTGGGCGGCAGCGATACCACGCGGGCCTCGATGGCGATCCAGATTGCCCTTCTGCTCGAGCATCGCGACCAGTGGCAAGCCGTGTGCGACGATCCCAGCCTCATTCCCGGAGCGGTTTCCGAGGCCCTGCGATTCGAACCCTCGGTCGCGTCGCTGCCGCGGCTAGTGCTGGAGGAGATCGAGATCGGTGGTCACACATTGGCGCCGGGATCGCTGCTGATGCTCTCCACCATGTCGGCCTTGCGCGATCCCGATGTGTTCGGCGAGCCGGATCGATTCGACATCAGGCGGACGGATCATACACGCTGGCACTATGTCTTCGGCGGCGGCGCCCATCGCTGTCTGGGTGAAGCCCTGGCAAAGGCGGAGCTGGAAGAAGGGTTGGCAGCGCTCGTCAGCCGTATTCCTCAAGCCAGGCTCGTCGGCAAGCTGAAAGTCGAAGGTCATGGCGGCATTCGCAGTGCCGAGGACCTGCGCCTGGAATGGTCGCGTTGAGCCATTTGTGAGTCGCGCCGGTGAAGCTGATTCCCTGTGGGCGCCGGCGCGGCAACTCTTTAACGCATGGGGCAAGGCCAACCCTGTCCCCTGATTGTGATCGCCTGTCGGAGAACCCATAGCAATATGATGCGGTTGCTTGAAAAGCACTGCAATCTCAATGGCGTGGGCGGAACAGGCTCCGAGGTGTCCGCTCGCCTGCAATCGGCGCCGTTCCCGGATTTTGTCCAAATTGAGTCCAGCTCTTAAGGCGTTGTTTACCCCAATAGAGGCTTAATCACCCCATCTTCTTCTCAAGCGTGGGTGTGAGCGTCCTATGCGTTTTCCGATCGAATTGATCCGTTCGCGCCACTTGTCGCGCGTCGCCGTGATCGCCCTGGTGGCTGGCCTCGCAGCAAGCTGCAGCGACACATCGAGGTTCGCCCAGAACCCCTTTTCCAATCCGTTCACCTCGAGTGACAACCAGTTGGCCTATGCCCAGCCGCAGCCTTCCAAGGCGAGGCCGCGCTACGACAACTCCGGCTATGCCGTCAACACCGTGCCGGCGGCGGGTGTGGTCGCCTCGCAGCCGCTGCCTCCGGTCGGTGCCGTGGCACAGCGCAGCGCGCCTTCCACGCAATATCGTCTGGCGCGCGGCGAGCAGCCGATCGTAACCGGCGCGATCTCCACGCCTGCACCGCAGATCGGCGGCTTCAGAGCGGGGGGGTGGACCGCCACGGGCGGAACGCCGGTTACGGCCGCTGCCGGAGAGACCATCAACACGCTCTCCAACCGCTACGGTGTGCCTTCCGACGCGATCATGAAGGTCAACGGGCTGACCTCCCGTTCGCTGGCGCCCGGGCAGCAGGTTATCATCCCTGTCTACAATGCGGCCCAGAATGGCAATGGCGCAGTGACGACAGTTGCCGCTACCGCCGACCAGCCTTATCCGGGCGACGTGCCCGAGACGTCACGCGGCAGCGTCGGCGAGGTCAAGGTTCGCCCTGTTGCGACCACGCCGGCCGCCGGTGCGAAGCCGAGGCCGGCTCTCGTCGCTGCTGCTTCCGGCATTCACGTCGTCAAGCCAGGCGAGACGTTGACCTCGATCGCCAAGGCCTATGGCACGACGCGCCCCCGCCTTGCCAAGGAAAACGGCATCGATGAATGGATGAGCGTCAAGATCGGCCAGAAGCTGGTCGTGCGCGGTACGGCCCATGCCGCGGCGGCGGTGCCGGCACCGGCTGCCGAGGCTGTCGACAACCGCCCGCCGCGTGACGTGCCGGTCGCCGCCGCCGTTCAACCGAGGCCTGTGGCTGCTCCCAAGCCGGTGCAGGCGGCGCGTGCCGCAGCTCCGGTGCCGGTGAAGACCGCCAAGACGCAGAAGTCGATTGCCGCCGAGGCGATGCAGGTTGCAGCCCCGCATGGGCAGGCCGTCAAGACTGCCACCGTCAAGCCGGTGACGGTCAAGCCGGTTCAGACGGCGAAGGTCGCTCCGGTCGACGCCAAGGCCAAGCCCGCTCAGGTCGCGGCCGCCAAGCCGATCGATCCGACCAAGGCGAACAAGCTCAAGGCTGAGAAGCTGGCTGCTGCCAAGCAGAAGGTGCCGGCCAGCAAGCCTGCGCAGGTGGCGGCTGCCAAGCCGGTCAAGCCTGCCGAAGTCAGCCAGCCTGCGCCGGTTGCAACCGGGACGATCTCGCCCTCCGCGAGCCTGCCCCAGCAGGCTGCTCCCGCCGCGGAACTGCCGAAGGATGCCAATGCCGCTGCGTCGGGTAACCCTGAGTTCCGCTGGCCGGTGAAGGGGCGCATCATCCAGAACTTCGGGCGCAACAGCGACGGCATCAATATCTCGGTGCCGGAAGGCACCGAGGTGAAGGCCGCCGAGGATGGTGTCGTCGCCTATGCCGGCAACGAATTGAAGGGCTATGGCAACCTGATCCTGATCCGCCACGCCAATGGCTATGTCACGGCTTACGGCCATGCCAAGGATCTCGACGTCAAGAAAGGCGAAACCGTCCGGCGCGGTCAGACCATCGCGACCGCAGGCCAGACAGGCAACGTGACCTCGCCGCAGGTGCTGTTCGAAGTACGCAAGGGTGCCGCGCCGGTCGATCCGACCCGCTATCTCTCAGGCACCTGATACCGAAATCTGCTTCTCCGCGAGACCCCGAAGCAGCTCGAGTGGCCCGGCAGCGATGTCCGGGCCACTTTTCATTGAGCCGACGGAACAGGTCAGCTCAACGCCTTGCCCAGGCGGCCGGCAAGATCCTGCACATATTGCCAGGCCGTGCGGCCCGAGCGGGCGCCGCGGGTCGTCGCCCACTCCAGCGCCTCGGCCCGCATGGTGTCACGATCGAGGTCGAGGCCGAAATGATCGGCATAGCCATAGACCATGTCGAGGTAATCGTCCTGGCTGCAGCGATGGAAGCCGAGCCACAGGCCGAAACGATCGGAGAGCGACACCTTTTCTTCCACGGCCTCGCCGGGATTGATCGCGGTCGATCGCTCATTGTCGATCATGTCCCGAGGCATCAGGTGACGCCGGTTCGAGGTCGCGTAGAAGATGAGATTGTCCGGGCGTCCCTCGACGCCGCCTTCCAGCGCTGCCTTGAGCGACTTGTAGGAGGTGTCGTCGCTGTCGAAAGAAAGATCGTCGCAGAACACGATGAAGCGATAGGGGGCCTTGCGGGTGAGATTCATCAATTCGGGAAGGCTGTCGATGTCCTCGCGGTGAATCTCGATCAGCTTCAGGATGCCACCGACCTTGGCGTTGATATCGGCATGGGAGGCCTTCACCAGCGACGACTTGCCCATGCCGCGGGCGCCCCAGAGCAGGGCGTTGTTGGCAGGCAAGCCGCGTGCGAAGCGCTCGGTGTTGTCGACCAGGAGATCGCGCACCAGGTCGATGCCCTTGAGCAGCGGCATGGCGACCCTGTTCACCTTGGGCACGGGCTGCAGATATTTCTCGCCGGCCTGCCAGATGAAAGCCTCGGCGGCGTCGAAGTCGGCCTTGATGGCGGCGGGGGGCGCCAACCGCTCCAGGGCGTCGGCGATACGGGCGAGCAAGTGCGGCAATTCTCGGGATGAAAAGTCAGTCATGGCAACCAGATGAGATGAACGTGAGTAAGCCCATCGTCTCTAACGCGCCGGCGGGGCGCTGAAAAGCGGCGGCATGCCGCGCCTGCCTCCAAGTGCGCGACAATGCCTTGTGCGAAAACCCGGGCGGATCTCGGCAGAACGATGCCGTTGCAAGGCCGGTGCCTGTTCGCTGCCACTTTTAGGACGGGGATGCGATTGAGGATAGGGGATGCGATTCCCTGGCCGCCCCCCAGCAGCGCCTGGTCAAATCGGTGATGCCGGAATGGACGGTTTCCCACACCGTTGGCCATGAATTTTTCGTCATGTGCTGAGCGAAAGTGGCGTTCTGTTTGCTTTCGGTGGCTGGTTCACTATATTCCGCGCGAATTCGCGGCCGGGCTGTCCCGGCCGCTTCTCTTGAGAGGCGATCCCATGTTCACGACACCAGCCTTTGCCCAGGCAGCCCAGGGCGGCGGCGACCTGTTCTCCAGTCTCGGCGGTACGCTGCTGCTGCCGATCGCGATGTTCGTGATCTTCTACTTCCTGCTGATCCGTCCGCAGCAGCGCAAGGCGAAGGAACAGGCCGCTCTGCTCAAGGGAATCCGTCGTGGCGACACCATCGTGATGTCGGGTGGCATGATCGGCAAAGTCACCAAGGCGGTCGAAGGCGAGTCCGAGATCGAGGCCGAGATTGCCGAAGGCGTTCGCGTGAAAGTCATCCGCGAGATGGTGGCCAGTGTCCGCTCCAAGACCGAGCCGGTGAAGAAGTCCGAGGCGGCCTGAGGCCTTTTGGGGTAATTCCCCTCTTTGGCTTCGATCACAAGACACGATAAGAGACTCAGGATAGGGTCGGCGGGGTTCTTCATCTCCCGACTGTCCTGAGAATAGCCTGTCAAGGCTCGGAATTGCTCCGCTATGCTGCACTTTTCTCCCGCCAAGACGGCTTCGGTCCTTCTTACCTTGCTGATCGGCCTATGGCTGGCCGCACCCAATCTGATGCCGGCCAACTGGGTCAAGGCCATGCCGTCCTGGCTGCCGCACAAGACGCTGACGCTCGGGCTCGATCTCCAGGGCGGTTCCTACTTCCTGCTCGAGATCGACAAGAATGCGGTGATCAAGGAACAGGTCGCCAGCCTGCGTTCGCAGGCGCGCCAGATCCTGAACGACAACAAGATCCGCAGCCAGGCCGCTCTGCAGGGGCGCGGCATCCTGGTGACGCTGCCCAACCCGGCCGATACCGAAAAGGCCGTCCAGCTGCTGCAGGTGCTGGGCAATCCGGCCGACGGCAATCTCTTCGGCACCGGCAACCGCACCGCGACCATCGCCTCCTCGACGCCGGGGCAGGTCAGCGTGGCATTGACCGATGAAGGCCTGCGCGACCGCATGACCCGCATCGTCCAGCGTTCGGTGGAGATCGTCGGCAACCGCGTCAACCAGACCGGCGTGGTCGAGCCGATCATCCAGCGCCAGGGCGAAGATCGCATCGTGGTGCAGCTGCCGGGTCTGGATGATCCGGATCGTTTCAAGAATCTGCTGGGCCAGACGGCCAAGCTCGAATTCCGCCTGGTCGATCTGAGCATGCCCGTCGATCAGGCCATGCGGACCCGCCCGCCTGTCGGTTCCACGGTCCTGCCATCGTCGGATGGCGGCCAGAACTATCTGATCGAAGACCAGGTGATGGTTGCCGGCGACGAACTGACCGACGCCCAGGCGAGCTTCGACCAGAACACGCGTGAGCCGGTCGTTTCCTTCCGCTTCAACACCAATGGCGCACGCCAGTTCGGCCGTGTCACCACCGAGAATGTCAACAAGCCCTTCGCCATCGTGCTCGACGGCAAGGTCCTGTCGGCGCCGGTCATTCGTGAGCCGATCACCGGCGGCTCGGGCCAGATCTCGGGTAATTTCACCACACAGCAGGCGCAGGATCTGGCGCTGCTGCTGCGCTCGGGTGCCTTGCCCGCGCCCATGACGGTGATCCAGGAACAGACGGTCGGCCCGGGCCTCGGCCAGGCCGCCATTCGCGCCGGTGAGATGGCCGCCCTGGTCGGCTCGATCCTGGTCATCGGGTTCATGATCGCCAGCTATGGCCTGTTCGGCATCATCGCCTCCGTCGCCGTGGCGCTCAATGTTGGCATGATCTTCGGCATCCTGTCCCTGCTCGGCGCGACGCTGACCCTGCCGGGTATTGCCGGCATCGTGCTGACGGTCGGCATCGCCGTCGACTCCAACGTGCTGATCTATGAGCGCATACGCGAGGAAGTGCGGGCCGGACGAACCGTGCTGATGTCGCTCGATGCCGGCTTTGCCCGGGCGCTGGCGACCATCCTGGATTCCAACATCACCACCTTCATTGCCGCCGCCGTGCTGTATTTCGTCGGCACAGGCGCCGTGAAGGGCTTCGCGGTGACGCTGGGGATCGGCATCATCACGACGGTGTTCACCGCCTTCACGGTCACGCGCCTGTTGGTTTCCTGGTGGTATCGCGGGGTCAAGCCTCGTTCCATCCCGATTTGATAGATTGATGGAGTGAGCGCGGTGCGCCATCTTCGCATTGTTCCCGACAATACCAGTTTCGGCTTCATCCGGTTCCGGCGTATCAGCTTTCCGATTTCGGCCGTGTTGTCGATTCTGGCTCTGGTGCTTTTCTTCACCCACGGCCTGAACTACGGCATCGATTTCAAGGGCGGCATCGCCCTTGGCGTCACGGCCCAATCGGGGCAGGCCGATGTGCAGGCCATTCGCGACAAGCTGGCGCCGCTTGGGCTGGGCGAGATCCAGATCCAGAGTTTTGGCGACAAGGGACAGGTGCTCATGCGCATCGCCCTCCAGCCGGGCGGTGATGCCGAGCAGAATGCGGTTGCCGAGAAGGTCAAGCAGACGCTGGCGCCCGACTATATCTCCGGCAAGGACGACCAGATCCAGATCATCGGTCCGAGCGTTTCGCAGGAACTGGTGACGGTCGGTACCGTCGGCATCTTCGTCGCCATTCTGGGTATTCTGATCTATTTGTGGTTCCGCTTCGACTGGCAGTTCGCCGTAGGCGCCATGATCGCCAACGTCCATGATATCGTGCTGACCATCGGCTTCATGTCGGTGACGCAGATCGATTTCGACCTCACCAGCGTCGCCGCGCTGCTGACCATCCTCGGCTATTCGCTCAACGATACCGTGGTGATCTATGACCGTATTCGCGAGCTCCTGCGCAAATACAAGAAGAAGCCGATGGATGAGCTCCTGGACGAGTCGATCAACGCCACGTTGTCGCGCTCTGTGATCACCCACGTCACCGTGGCACTGGCCTTGCTGGCCCTGCTTCTGTTCGGGGGGCACGCCATTCACAGCTTCACCGCCACCATGCTGTTCGGCGTCGTGCTGGTCGGTACCTACACCTCGATCTTCATTGCCTCGCCCGTCCTGATCTATCTGGGCCTGCGTCCGGGCAGCCATGAGACGGCAGGCGGCGACAAGCCGGAGTAAGCTGCCATGACCGGAGGCGAACGCCGCTTCCTGCCGCGCGTGGCGCCGATCGATGCCTATGGCACCGGCGGCTTCCGCTTTGCGGAGATGTCGCATCGCGGTTCGCTTCTGTGCCTGCCCTCCGGCATGCATGCCTGGCCGGTGACGAGTGCAGCGGAGTTGTCGGCAAAGGCGTTCGAACCAGTCTTCGCCGAAGCCGATGCCATCGAGATCCTGCTCGTCGGCACCGGCCCCGACGTCGTCTTTTTCCCCGAGGCATTGCGCTGGCGTTTCCGCGATCTCAAGATCGTCGTCGATGCGATGCCGACCGGTGCGGCGACCCGCACCTGGAACGTCCTGCTCGCCGAGGATCGTCGCGTCGCCGCCGCCCTGATCGCCGTACCATGAGCGCCGATCGCCCGGCCAATGCCCTGGCCAATTCCAATATCAGCATGAGCAACGAAGCCTATTGCGCGAGCCTGCTGCGCGAACATGACCGCAATCGCTGGCTTGCCAATCTGTTCGCGCCGGCCGAGCACAGGCGCGCCCTCAATGCGCTTTACGCCTTCAACAGCGAAATCGAGCGCGTGAGGGACATGGTGTCGGAGCCTCTGCCGGGCGAGGTCCGCCTGCAATGGTGGCGGGACCTGCTGGAGGGGCAGGCGAGGGGGCAGATATCCGGACACCCGGTTGCCTCCGAACTTCTGGCCGCGATCGATCGCTACCATCTGCCGGCCTCGGCGCTCGTAACCCTGATCGACGCCCACACGCACGACCTCTATGACGATCTGCTGCAGAGCATCACCGATCTGGAAGGCTATTGCGGCGAGACCTATTCCAGCCTTTTCCGTATGGCCGGCCTCATCCTTGCCGATGGCGGTGACCCCGGCAGTGCCGATCTTGCCGGGCATGCCGGCGTGGCCTATGGCATAGCCTGCCTGATGAAGCAGGCCGCCCGGCATGCGGCCAGGGGGCAGATCTTCGTGCCGGCCGATCTCGTGCTGAAGCATGGAACGGCTCGCGAGGACCTGCTGAGCGGCCGCAACACCGGCGAGATGCGGGCCATGTTTGCCGAGCTTGCCGGGGTAGCGCTGCAACATCTGGGCACGTCGGAGCAATTGCTGTCTGCCGCCCCCAGTGCGATTGCGCCCGCCTATGTCGGTCTTGCGCTGGTCGGCCCCTTGCTCAGGCGTATGACACGGCCGGGGTTTGACTGGTTTCGCCAAGAGGCCGGCCTGCCGCAATGGCGCAGTCAATGGCATCTATGGCGTTTTTCACGCAGGCTGCGCTAGCTCGGAATAGGGCTGCCTCGGACTATTTCGGTTTGGCAGCCTGGGCCAGCGCCTTCTCCAGGTCTTCACGCTCCTCGCAGCCACCGGGGCAGAGCTTGACCAGGGCTGCGAGATTTTGCTGGGCCTTGGGAAGGTCGCCATTCTCGATAAAGAGTTCGCCCTGATATTCCAGAGTCCCCTTGTGATTGGGATCGATGGCGAGCGCCTTCTCGTAGAAGGTTTGGGCGGTCTTGCGGTCACCGCTCTTGCGCAGGCTGAATCCGAGCAGATTGTAGACGTCGGGGTCTTTCGATCCGCTATCGGCCAAGGGTTGGAGAGCCGCTATGGCGGCCTTGTAGTCCTCGGCCTTGATCTGGGTTCGGATAGAGGCGAGATCGGGCGTCGCGGCGGCGGGGGTGTCGGACGAAGTGTCGGCAGCCAGGGCCGGGCCTGCAACGAGGAGCAGGGTCAGGACGGATGCGAGGCCATGGAGGCGGAGCATTGCAGGATCCTGTTTGCTGATGGCGAAGCGGGATTACGAACGTCGTCGATCGGACCTTGGTCCCGCCATGATGCGGACAGGGCGGGAACCGAGAGCAGGCTACATCGTTATCGAACCCGTGCCCATCCCGCTTCTTGTCCCGGGACGGCAATCGCCTGAAGCAAATGGCCGCTAGGCCGGGAGTTGTTCGCCGGCCGTCGCGTTCTTCCAGCCCTCCAGGGCTTCCAATGCCCTGGCGCTCACCGCCCTCTTCTTGGCAAGGGTCTTTTCGCTGCCGCGCAGGCGTTTTCCACCTTCCCCCTTGGGAGAGATCTCCAAAGGAGGGAACAAGCCGAAATTGACGTTCATCGGCTGGAAGGAGCGCGGTCCCGCCTCTTCGCTGACGAGGTGACCACCGGTGATGTGGTTGAGCAGGGCGCCGAGCGCCGTGGTGGGCGGCGGTGCCGTTACCGGCTGGCCCAGGCGTTCGGCGGCGGCGAAGCGGCCCGTCATCAGGCCGACGCTCGCGCTCTCGATGTAGCCTTCGCATCCGGTGATCTGGCCGGCAAACCGCAGGCGTGGCTGCGTCTTCAAACGCAGCGTCGAGTCCAGCAATACCGGCGAGTTCAGATAGGTGTTGCGATGCAGCCCGCCCAGACGGGCAAATTCAGCATTCTCGAGCCCCGGAATCATGCGGAAGACCCGAACCTGCTCGGCATATTTCAGCTTCGTCTGGAAGCCGACCATATTGTAGAGCGTGCCGAGTGCATTGTCTTGCCGCAACTGCACGATGGCATGTGGCTTGACCTCGGGATTGCGCGGATTGGTTAGGCCGACCGGCTTCAGCGGCCCGAAGCGCAGGGTTTCGCGACCGCGTTCGGCCATGATCTCGATGGGCAGGCAGCCATCGAAATAGGGCGTACCCTCGAATTCCTTGAAGCCTGTCTTGTCGCCGGCAAGAACGGCGTCGAGAAAGGCTTCATACTCCTCCTTGCTGAGGGGGCAGTTGATATAGTCGGCACCGGTGCCACCCGGGCCCGGCTTGTCGTAGCGCGACTGATACCAGGCGATGTCCATGTTGATGGATTCGCGATGCACGATCGGCGCAATCGCATCGAAGAAGGCGAGCGACGTCTCACCGGTCAAGGTCGCGATCGCATCGGCAAGAGGCTTGGAGGTGAGGGGACCTGTGGCCACGATGACATTGTCCCAATCCGCAGGCGGCAGGCCGTCGACATGTTCGCGGCGGATCTCGATCAACGGATGCGATGTCAGTCGTTCCGTCACAGCAGCCGAGAAACCGTCCCGATCCACCGCGAGGGCTCCGCCCGCCGGAACCTTGTGGCTGTCGGCGCAGGCCATGATCACCGAATCCAGCCGCCGCATTTCCTCGTGGAGCAAGCCGACCGCGTTGGTCTCGGCGTCATCGGAGCGGAAGGAGTTGGAGCAGACAAGCTCGGCAAAGTCCGTGGTCTTGTGGACCTCGGTCGGCTGAACTGGCCGCATTTCGTGCACGATGACGGGAACGCCTGCCCGGGCAATCTGCCAGGCGGCTTCGGAACCGGCGAGGCCGCCGCCGATGATATGAATGGGATCGATGGTCATGCCCGGCTTTTAGACCATCAGGGCCAGCTATTGAAGCGTTGACCCAACAAAAAGCCGCCCTGAAAGGGCGGCTATGTGGCACTCGGCCCTGGTCCTGCAAGGCGGTGCCTACGACTTTTCGCTTAGGCTCGACATTGTCGCTGCCCGATCGCCTGTCGGCATACCACCAACCGGCAAAAGCGATACGACTTTCCACTGCAAAAGGCGGACGCGCGGATGGATCGTCGAAACTGTACCAATGAGCCGTGCAGCCCATTGGTCATTACCTGCAAGGTTAGGCGCGGGCGGCCTGACGCGCGATTGCGCGAACGTCGGCAGGGTTGATACCGATGTCGGCCAGATCGCGTCCGTTCAAGCGCCTGAGCTCGGCCAGCGTCTCGCGCTCACGGCGCCAGATGCGGACACGTTCGATCAAAGCTGCGAACAACATGATAAGGTTCCTCTTCTGCGAGCTTGCGTTGAAGCGAATTCCTCAACGCCGCTCACATTCCCTATATGCCGTTTTTCCCTCGAATGAGGTAGATGCTGCGCTGCACAACAATCATGCAATTTGTGCATACCGCAATGCCGCCATCGTTAGAAAACTGTCAAGAATGGCCAGAGTTGCCTCATTGTGATGCGTGATGTGCATATCTTGTGGCGTTTTGGCGCCTATAACCCTTCAGGGCTGCATATCAGAGACGAAGAGGCGGTATCCGTTCGAGTACCACCTGACGCAGCCGATCATACCGCTCGGTGCACTCAGCAGGGGTCAGAACTAATTTCGCGCCCAAGAATGCCGGCCGAGGCTTAATCGGCGTTACCCCACCAGTAGTACCGCCATACACCAAAGTTGGACTTGGCTTCCCAAGGAGAAGGCGTGCTATAGGGGGCTCGAAAAATAAGAATAAGAAATAGCCTGCATCGTATTTGATTGCGAATTTCCGAAATTGTTTTTCAATATAAAATTTCAATAAATTAGAAGATCGACACATAATATTTTTCAATTGGAGTGATGTTCTTTTTTTTATTGGGTCCTGAGCTTACGTGACGCCGAAGCGCGCCAAACCCTTGGAAGGTTAGCGGGAGACTGGAGCAATGACGACGAACGGTTCGGGAGATGGCTCGGGGATACGAGCCCGAAAATATCTGCTGGTTGCACGGATCGGGCCGAAGAGTCTTCACGCAAAGTGGCTGGCCCCTGGTGTGGATAGACTTTATGACGTTTTCCTCAGCAGCTACGATGCGGGCTTGCCCGTTGTTCGCGGAGATGGCGTTTATTTCGAATACCGATCTGGCAAAAAAGTCGCGGGATATGACGGGTTCTTGCGCGAGCACGCGGAGTTTATTGGTCGATATAAGTATATATTCTTTCTCGACGAGGACATTGATGCGTCCCCGACTTCTATAAATGGAATTTTTTCTCGTTGCGACCAGTATGATCTCAAGATCGCTCAACCGGCGCTGACATGGGATAGCTATTTCACCTATGCCTGCCTGCTTCGGCAGGGGCGATATGTCCTGCGCTATCTCAATTTCGTGGAGATGATGTGCCCGGTCTTCCGGCATGACGTTCTCGAGCGGATCGCGCCGCTATATGCCCTGGGTTATGAAAGCGGCATTGACCTGATCTGGTGCAATCTCGTCGCCGAGGGCTCCCGCGACTTTGCCGTGATCGACGAATTCCCGGTCCGGCATACCGAGCCGGTCGGCGGCAATAAGAGTGCCAACGGTTTTGCCGACGGGCGCCTCTATGAGGACGATATCCACGCCATTCTTGGGCTATTTCGCCTGCCCTGGCTGCGGGCCACGCCATTCTCGGCCGTTGGCCGGTCAGGACGTGAGACGAAGGGCCGAACAAGCCTGCTGCTATGGGCCCTGATCCTGCTTGCGGCAGCACCGCTGCGCAGACCGGTAGCAGGGCGCCTGCGCGCTATTCTGGTTCATTGGCGCCATTTGTGGCTGGGAGCCGCCGGCAATATCCCTACAAAATTTCCCGCTGGCATTGCCGGGAGATCGGCTGGCGCCGGTGTACGCGCCACCCGAAGGCCGATGGAAATGACAGGGCGGCACATGCCAATGCCGGGAGCACTGCCGGTTCCTTCGCTTCGTTCAGGGTTGAGACGGCAGGCCAACCGGCGCGAAACCATATCTGCCGAAAGTGGCCTGACCTTCCGGCGAGAGGATCGCTAGCATCAGCGCCACGGCAGCGGCATTGTCGGCATGCGCCAGGGCCAAGCCATATTCGGGGCCGGTCTCATAGGCTTCGGGCACCTGGATCACTTCCAGGTTCGGCGTAGCCGCCTTGCGCTGCGCCGCGCCGCTGCAATAGCCCATCATCACGTTGATCTGGCCGCTCTTGAAGCCGTCGGCAATCGGATCCTGCCCGGCGGGAACAGGAGCGGTCGAGCCACCAACGATCTTCTGGGCTTTGGCATCCAGCTTGGCGAAGGCTCCCGGGTTTCGCTTGTCGATCAACTGGAACATGGCCCAGGTGTAGTCACCGCCGGGATCGGCCTTGGGCGTGGAGGTGCCGAGCTTCACGGCAGGATCGAGCAGGCGCTCGGCAAAGTTGGAGCCGGCGAGTTTGGCTTCCGGCAGGGCGAAAGCGCAAAGCCGGTTGCGGGTGAACATGACGACGGCGCTCGCCCGGCCATCCTTCTGCAATTTGAGGGGACTGGCCATGTCCGCCGAGGCCAGGATGTCGACCTTGTCGCCCTGCTCGATCTTTTCCCGCATCAGGCCCGAAGGACCGAAGTCCGTATGCACCTTGATGCCGCTCTTCTTGCTGAAATCCTGGGCGATGTCGGTCAGCACCGCACGCAGGCTGCCGGCGCCATAGAGCACCACCTCGTCGGCCCGGGCAGCGGCACTGCCGAGGACCAGACTAGCGGCGAGCAGGATCCTGAACATTTGCTTCTCCCGGAAACGGAGCGGTCGCGCCGACTCGCTATATATGAATGGCTATAGCGTTAACCGGCGAAACACTCGTTTGGCAATGGGAGATCGGGCCGCGCCTGGAAAGCGCGACCCGGGGCGCGGAATCCCCCCGGCTCTTGGCTCCGCATGTCCGCGGGAAGCTGGAATGCAGGCGAGGGCGCCTGCCCAGGGGGTTATTCGGCTGCTTCGCCTCGGCGCCCCTGGGGGCGACGCTCCATCACCTCGCGCAGGAAACGCCCGGTATGGGAACGTGGCTCCCGGATGATCGCTTCCGGCGTGCCTTCGGCAACCACCTCGCCGCCGCCGTCGCCGCCCTCCGGCCCCATGTCAATGACCCAGTCGGCCGTCTTGATGACTTCGAGATTGTGCTCGATCACCACCACGGTATTGCCCTGGTCGACCAGTTCATGCAGCACTTCCAGCAGCTTGGCGACGTCGTGGAAATGCAGGCCCGTGGTCGGCTCGTCGAGGATGTAGAGCGTGCGCCCGGTCGAGCGACGCGACAATTCCTTGGAGAGCTTCACGCGCTGGGCTTCGCCGCCCGACAGGGTGGTCGCCTGCTGGCCGACCTTGACATAGCCCAGGCCGACCCGCGCCAGCGTTTCCATGGTGTTGCGGATGGTCGGCACGGCCTTGAAGAATTCGGCTCCTTCGTCGACCGTCATGTCGAGCACGTCGGCGATCGACTTGTTCTTGAAGCGCACGTCCAATGTCTCGCGATCGTACCGCTTGCCCTTGCAGACGTCGCAGGTGACGTAGACGTCGGGCAGGAAGTGCATCTCGATCTTGATGACGCCGTCGCCCTGGCAGGCCTCGCAGCGTCCGCCCTTGACGTTGAAGGAGAAGCGCCCCGGCAGGTAGCCGCGCGCCTTCGCCTCGGGCAAGCCCGCGAACCATTCGCGGATGGGCGTGAAGGCACCGGTATAAGTTGCGGGATTGGAGCGCGGGGTGCGGCCGATCGGCGACTGATCGATGTCGATGACCTTGTCGATCAGTTCCAGGCCGTCGAGCTTGTCATAGGGGGCAGGGTGCTCCAGCGCGCCGTTCAGCTTGCGGGCGACGGCCTTGTAGATGGTATCGATCAGCAGGGTCGACTTGCCACCGCCGGAAACGCCGGTAACGCAGGTGAACAAGCCGAGCGGCACCTCGACCGAGACATCCTTGAGATTGTTGCCGCGGGCGCCGGTGAGCTTCAGCGCCTTGCCCTTCTGCCGCCGGCGCCGTTCGGCCGGCATGGGGACCGAGAGCTGACCGGTCAGATATTTGCCGGTGAGGGAAGCCGGATTGGCCATCACCTCGGCCGGCGTGCCCTGGGCTACGACTCGCCCGCCATGCACGCCCGCGCCCGGACCGACATCGACGACATGATCGGCCTGCAGGATGGCATCCTCGTCATGCTCCACCACGATGACGGTGTTGCCGAGTTCGCGCAGGCGCCGCAGCGTTTCGAGCAGGCGCTCGTTGTCGCGCTGGTGCAGGCCGATGGAAGGCTCGTCCAGCACATAGAGCACGCCGCTGAGGCCGGATCCGATCTGCGAGGCGAGGCGGATGCGCTGGCTCTCACCGCCCGAGAGCGTACCGGAATTGCGGGCAAGCGTCAGGTAATCCAGGCCGACATCGACCAGGAAGCGCAGGCGCTCGCGAATCTCCTTGAGGATGCGGACAGCGATCTCGTTCTGCTTGGTGTTGAGCTCGGCCGGCAGCGCTTCGAACCAGTGCTGGGCCTGGCGCACCGACATCGCCGAGATCTCGCCGATATGCTTGTGCGTGACCTTTACCGCCAGGGATTCGGGCTTGAGGCGAAAGCCGGCGCAGGCCTTGCATGGCGTGTTCGCCATGAAGCGCGAAATGTCCTCGCGGGCCTGTTCGGAATCTGTCTCCTTCCAGCGCCGCTCCAGATTGGTCACCACGCCTTCGAAAGCCTTGCGGGTCTCATAGGAGCGCAGGCCGTCATCAAAGGAAAAGACGATCTGTTCCTCGCCCGAACCGTAGAGGAACACCTGCTGCACCTTTTCCGGCAGGTCCTTCCAGGGCGTGGTCACGCCGAATTTGTAATGTTTGGCGAGCGCGTCGACCGTCTGGCTGTAATAGGGGCTGGTCGACTTCGCCCAGGGCGCCAGCGCGCCCTTGCGCAGCGACAATGTCTCGTCAGGCACCACCAGCACGGGATCGACCGTCATCTCGGTGCCGATCCCGTCGCAGGACGGGCAGGCACCGAAGGGATTGTTGAAGGAGAACAGCCGCGGCTCGATCTCCGGAATGGTGAAGCCGGAGACGGGGCAGGCAAATTTCTGGCTGAATATCACGCGCTTGGGCGAGCCGTCGGCCTCCTTCTGGTCGGCGAGCTCGACCACGGCAATGCCGTCGGCGAGTTCGAGCGCCGTTTCGAAGGAGTCGGCCAGACGGCTGGCGATGTCGGCGCGCACCACGATGCGGTCCACCACCACGTCGAGGTCATGCTTGAGCTTCTTGTCGAGGGCAGGAGCGTCGGCGATCTCGTAGAAGGTGCCGTCGATCTTGACGCGCTGGAAGCCGCGCTTGAGGAAATCGGCGAGCTCCTTGCGGTATTCGCCCTTGCGCCCGCGCACGACGGGGGCGAGCAGGAACAGGCGGGTGCCTTCCGGCATAGCCATGACCCGGTCCACCATCTGGCTGACCGTCTGGCTTTCGATAGGCAGGCCGGTCGCCGGCGAATAGGGAATGCCGATGCGGGCCCAGAGCAAGCGCATATAGTCATAGATTTCGGTGACCGTCGCCACCGTCGAGCGCGGATTGCGCGATGTGGTCTTCTGCTCGATCGAGATGGCGGGCGACAGGCCGTCGATCTGGTCGACGTCCGGCTTCTGCATCATCTCGAGGAACTGGCGCGCATAGGCCGACAGGCTCTCGACATAGCGGCGCTGCCCTTCGGCATAGATGGTATCGAAGGCAAGCGACGACTTGCCCGAGCCGGAAAGGCCGGTAAAGACTACCAGCTTGTCGCGCGGGATTTCGAGATCGACATTCTTGAGATTGTGCTCGCGAGCGCCGCGCACGGTAATGAAGCGGCGATCGGCAGGCGATGGAACAGCGCTGCCGGAGGTGGGGCGGCCAGACATACGGACGATCCTGTGGGCTTTCAGCCTGAGATAGGCGCTTTGGCTCGCAAATTGAAGGAGGGTGTACGAAAAGACAAGAACAATTCGTGAACTTATCCGCAGAAATTAGCGGCGGCGCGCCAAGCCATACGCTATGCAGGCCGGATGATCGAGATCACACCAACTCTGTCCATCGATGAGCGCGAGATCGTCGAGGATTTCGTACGCTCCTCCGGCCCTGGCGGACAGAACGTCAACAAGCTGTCGACGGCGGTGCAATTGCGTTTCGACATCCGCACTTCGCCTTCACTCCCCAATGAGGTTGCGATCCGGGCCCAGAGGCTCGCCGGGCGCAAGCTGACGCAGGAAGGGGTTGTCGTCATTCTTGCCCAGCGTTTCCGCACCCAGGAGCGTAATCGCGAAGATGCCCGCGAGAGGCTGGTTGCGCTTCTGCGCGAGGCGGCGATGCCGCCACCGCCACCCCGCAAGGCGACCAAGCCCTCCAAAGCCGCCAAGGCGCGGCGGCTTGAGTCGAAATCGCGCCGCTCGAACGTCAAATCGCTACGCGGCAGCAAGATTTCGATGGATTGAGATCCGGAAGCGCGCCGCTACCGACCGCCATCATCCTGGCTCATGCCAGGATCAGCGCCTTCACCTCGTCCATCGTCTCGGCGATGTGATCGGCGCCGGCCGCTACCAGGGTTTCCTCGCTGGGGGGCATATGGTGCAGGCCGCCGACGAAGCCGATCGCCGTCATGCCCGCGGCCTTTGCTGCCTTGACGCCGACCACGCTGTCTTCGACCACGACGGTGTCGGCGGGATCCGCGCCGAGCGCCTTTGCCGCATGGAGAAACAGATCCGGCGCCGGTTTCCCCCGCGCCACCAGCTTCGCGCTAAAGATGTTGGGATAGACCAGTTCGAACAGGTTGGTGATGCTGAGGCCGAGACCAAGCTTGGCAGGTGGGCTGTTGGAGGCGACGCAAAAGGGCATAGGCAGGCTTTGGAGCACGTCGCGCACGCCTGGAATGGGTTCCAGACGCTCTACATAGGCCGCTCGCAGCATACTGCGCGTGGTTTCGGCATGGTTCGGCGGCAGCTTGAGTCCGAAATCGTGCTCGAAGCGCTCCTCCAAGGCCTCCTGGGTCAGACCGAGGAAACGCTGCATCACGTCATGCGCGGTGACTTTTACGCCGAGGGCCGACAAGGCCTCGGCCTCGACTTCGGCCGACAGGATCTCGCTGTCGACGAGAACACCATCGCAATCGAAAATCACCAGAGAGAAGGACATGGGAACCGCCTGATCCAAGAAGACGTGCAGAGGCCGGCGTGCCGCGATTCTTGTCAAGCCAGGTCCGAGCGGGGGGATGATGGCGCGTGGCCACGAGTTCCGGCAAGTTCTTTCCAACGATTCGAGGCTGCCATGTCCATCATCCCGTCGCTGAGCCGCGAAGAAAGCTGGATGCGCAAGTCCGCGCTCCATTATCTCGGCCAGCGATCGACCAGCGTCGCCAACCTCCGTCAGGTCCTGCAGCGAAGGGCACGCCGCAAATTGGGTCCGGAAGCTGACGTCGCCGACCTGATCGAGCGCACGATCGGCTATTGCCGGCAGCGCGGTTTCATCGACGACGCCAGTTTTGTGGAGGCACGCCTTCACGCCGGACGCAGCCGGGGCCTTTCGGCGCGCCGGATCGGCGCTGCCCTGGCTGCCAAGGGCGTCGATCGCACTTTGGTGACCGAGGCTCTTGCGGGAGAGGAAAGTGACGCAGCCGAAGAAAGGGCCGCTGCACGGCTGGCACAGCGCCGGCGCATCGGTCCCTGGCGCCGGACGGACAAGGAAGCCGAGATCGAACGGGAAATCGCTATATTGGCACGCGGTGGCTTTGCCGTTTCGCTGGCACGCCGCATCATCATCGCGGATCCCGACGAAATCCGCGCTCTTCTCGAGATTTGAAATCTTGCGTCTGCCGAGCGCAGCGTGTTTTGTATGATGAATACAGTCCTCTTGGCGGAATCGGCATGTTCGAACTTTTCTGGCGCGGCGTTGCGATTGGCGTTGGTGCAACGATCCTGATGGATCTATGGGCGATCCTGCTGCACAAATTCTTCGGTGAGAACCTGCCGAACTGGGCGCCTGTCGGCCGTTGGTTCTGGCATCTGAAAGAGGGCCGCGTCTTCCATGACGATATCGGCAAGGCCGCACCCTATGCCCATGAATTGGCGTTGGGCTGGATTGGCCATTACGTGGTTGGCATTCTCTACGGCGTGATCCTGGTGGTCTTCGCCGGAGGGGCCTGGCTGGCGAATCCGACATTCCTGCCGGCCTGGATCCTCGGCATCGTCACGGTGGGGGCTGGTTGGTTCTTGCTGCAACCTGGGCTCGGCATTGGCTGGGCTGCGTCGAAAACGCCCAATCCCACCAAGGTGCGCCTGCTCAATCTGGTTGCGCACACGGTATTCGCGATCGGCCTGTGGGGAACGGCCCTGATCATCCGCTGACGGATCAGGGCAGGTCGCGCCAGGAGGCGAACATGGCGGCTTGGCCGTGGCGGATGCCGGCCTCGTCGATGATTTCCCAGACGGTGGCATTCTCGATGAAGAAGCGCCGGCCCGATTTGGCGATGCGCACGCCGCGATAGTCGGCGATGAATCCCTGGCTCCTGACCGTATCGAGCAGGCGCTGGCGTTCGTCTCGATCCGGAAATTCCGCCGATAGGCGGGATGGCAATTGCGTCAACTCCTCCCAACCATATTCAAAACAAGCCTGTACAGCCTTGTTTCCATAGATGAAAATGGGATCTGGCTGGGTGTCGTGAGCCAGGAGGCAGAAGGGCGCCTCGGCATAGAGCCATGCTGCGTCTGGCCGGCTGCCTGGCAGGGGTTGAAAAAGCCCGTGCCCCATCAGGCGACAGAGGCTGCGGTCGAGCAGGGCAGCAAAATCCGCATTGCCGGCAAGGTCTGGCCAGGTCGCGGCGAGCCCAAGGGGGAATGTCATGATCGGATGGCGGTTGAAGGGATGGAGCCGTGCGACCGGCTCGCCGAAGCGAGAGCCGCTGGATGACGTCGCGAATGTCGTCGCCTGACGGCAATCGGTCAAGCCTGGCAGCGGAAAATGATCGGACAAAATTTCCCGTCCGACTTGCGACTGACATGTCAGTCTGTTATCGATAATTGCATATTGAAAATTCGATGGAAGACTGGGATGACGCATCAACGGTTCGGCCTTTCGGCGGCATTGACCACACCCTTCGATGGCCAGGGGCAAGTTGACGTCACCCGTGCTGTCGCCCATGCGCGCTGGTGCCTTGCCAATGGTTGCGGCAGCGTCACGTTGTTCGGCACCACCGGGGAGGGAGCCTCGATCGCTTCCGCTGAACGCGACATCTTGCTGTCGGGCTTCCTGGCTGACGGCATCGAGGCGCGGCAGATCGTGGTGGGCGTGATGGCAAATGCCATTGCCGATGCCGCCGCTCAGGCGCGGCAGGCGCTCGATGCCGGTTGTCGTGGCGTGCTTCTGGCACCGCCTTCCTATTTCAAGGGATTGCGGGACGACGGCCTGTTCGCCTGGTTTGCCACCGTGTTCGAGGCGATCGGGCCGAAGGCGAGGGGCGTCTATCTCTATAACATTCCCTCGGTTACCGCCGTGGAGCTTTCGGTGGACCTGGTCGGGCGGCTGAAGCAGGCATTCCCGTCAGTGGTGGCCGGCGTCAAGGATTCCTCGGGCAATTGGCCGTTTACCCAATCTCTCCTGGAAACCCACGGCGACCTCGCCATCCTGATCGGTGACGAGCGAGGCCTGGCGGCCGGCGTGCGTCTGGGCGGGCAGGGGGCGATCTCCGGCATGGCGAATATCTGTCCCGAGCGCCTGCTCTCCATGGTTCACGAGGGGCGGGACGATGCGGGGCTGGTCGCCTTCGTCGACGAACTCGTCCACTATCCGGTCATCCCGGCCGTCAAGGCGATGGTTGCCTATCGTACCGGCGATGCGGCATGGTCGGCCACAAGGGCGCCGCTGGTGACGTTGCCCGAGAATGATGCCAAGAAGCTGGCGGGCCTGTTTGATCGCATCGGACAGACGAAGGCAGCCTAAAGGCGTCACAATCGAGGCTGGAGAAAGGTGCGATTCGGCAAAAATCGCATTGCTCCGGACCAGGGAGGGGGGGCGAATGGAGGAAGGCGGCGAACCGCTGCGGTTGCGGGAAAAGGCCTATGCCAGTTTCACCCGCCACCTGCTGGCGCGTGATGTCCGTCCCGGCCAATTCGTATCCCAGCGCGAGCTGGTGGCCCTGACCGGCCTGCCGCTCGGCGCCATCCGCGAACTCGTGCCGCGCCTGGAAGCGGAGGGCTTGCTCTCCACCATCCCCCAGCGGGGCATCCAGATCGCCCATATTGACCTCAACCTCATCAAAGACGCCTTTCAGTTCCGTCTCTTCCTCGAAAAAGAGGCCGTGGCGCTTTTCACAGTGTCGGCGTCCGATGGCCTGCTGGCGAAGCTGCGCCGCGAGCACGAGGACATGCTGGCCCGGGGACTGTCGGAGGATCTGGCACCGGAGATGGTGGAACAGGCGCAGGCGACCGACTGGAACCTGCACGACACCATTATCGACTCCATCGGCAACGAGATCATCGCCAAAGCCTACCGCGTCAACTCGATCAAGATGCGCCTGATCAACCAGGAGCGTTTCCGTATCGACGGTCGCGTGGTGCCGGTGATGCGCGAGCACCTTGCCATTCTCGATGCCATCGAGAGCAGAGAGCCGCAAAGGGCAGTGGACGCCATTGCCGAACACATCAACAACGCCCGTGCCCTGGCGCTGAAGGTCTAGCGCCGGGACGACCCACGAGACAGACGATCCAGAAGAAGCTTTGGGAGGAGGAACCTATGAGTTTTGATTTGTTGAAGCCGTCGCGCCGGCAATTCCTGGCCGGTTCCGCCGCACTCGGTGCTGCCGGTCTCACCGGTATCCGGCCGGCCTTCGCGGCGGTAGACTGGAAGAAATATGCCGGCACCACGCTCGAGGTGAATCTGATCAAGAGCCCGCGTGGCGATACGCTGCAGAAATATCAGAAGGAATTCGAGGAACTGACCGGCATCAAGGTCAATGCCGAGCAGACGCCCGAGCAGCAGCAGCGCCAGAAGGCGGTGATCGAGCTGACTTCTGGCAAGCCGAGTTTCGACGTCATCCATGTCAGCTATCACGTGCAGAAGCGCCAGTTCGAGAAGGCCGGCTGGCTGGCCGATCTCGGCCCCTTCCTCAAGAATCCGGAACTGACCGATCCTTCCCTGGTCGAAAGCGATTTCGCCGCTGCGGGCCTTGCCTTCGCCAAGGACAAGAACGGGCGCTTCGGCGCGCTGCCCTTCTCGGTGGACTATTGGATCGTCTATTGGAACAAGGACCTGTTCGCCGCCAAGGGGCTTGAATATCCCAAGACCTTCGAGGAGATGGTCAAGGCGGCCGAAACCATCACGGATGCCGGCAACAATATTGCGGGCTTCGTGGCGCGCGGCGCCAAGAATGCCAATGTGCCGGTGTGGACCAGCTTCCTGCTCGGCCATGGCAAGAACCCCGTCGGCGCCGACGGTTCGCTGCAGACCGATTCCGCCGAGGCGATCGAGGCTGCCGCGCTCTACCAGCGCCTGATGACCAAGTCGGCGCCGCGCGGCGTTACCGGTTTCAATTGGGCTGAATGCCAGTCCGCCTTCCTGCAGGGCAAGGTCGGCATGTGGCTCGACGGTGTCGGTTTCGCCCCGCCGCTCGAAAATCCCCAGAAGTCCCGCGTGGTCGGCAAGGTCGGCTATGGCGTGATGCCCAAGGGGCCGGCGGCGCAGGCCTCCGCTACCTTCGGCGACGGCATCGGCGTCACCGAGGCCTCGGCCAAGAAGGAAGCGGCCTATCTCTATTGCCAGTGGGCGATTTCCAAAGAAATGGGGGCACGGCTGTTGCAGGCCGGAGCGGGCGTGCCGTTCCGCAATTCGATCCTGAACGACGCCAAGGTACGCGAAGGCGTCACCATGCCAGGTGCCTGGGTGGACTGCGTAGCGCAATCGGCTCCGATCAGCCAGCTCGGGCTTCCCGTGATCATCCCGGTCACCGAGTTCCGCGACATCATCGGTGTGGGCCTGACCAATCTGCTCGGTGGCGCCGATCCGGCGACCGAGATGAAGAAGGCGACGGAAGCCTTCAAGCCTGTGCTCGCCCGCAGCGAGGCGCAATGAGCGTCGAAAGCCCGGCCGTGGTGTCCGTCCAGACGAACAATGGTGCGTCCGGCCCGCTGAGGCCGGGCTATTGGCCCTTCATCCTGCCGGCACTCCTACTCGTAGCGGCGGTGATCGTCTTTCCCTGGCTGTTCACCGTCGGCATGAGCGCGAACGCCTGGCAGGTCGGCTCGGCGCCGCGCTTCGTGGGGCTGGAGAACTATATCCGCCTTGCCGGCGATATGCGGTTCTGGGAGTCGATGTGGCACACGCTCACCTACACCGTGCTCTCGGTGGTGGCGCCGCTGATCCTGGGTACGCTGGCGGCCCTGGTGTTCGATTCGAAGATGCCGTTGCGCGGATTGCTGCGCGGCATTTTCGTGATGCCGATGATGGCGACGCCTGTCGCCGTGGCTTTGGTCTGGACCATGATGTTCCACCCCCAGCTCGGCGTGCTGAACTATCTGTTGTCCCTGGTCGGCATTCCGGCCCAGGCCTGGATCTTCGAGCAGGGCACGGTGATCCCCTCCCTGGTGCTGGTCGAGACCTGGCAATGGACGCCGCTGATCATGCTCATCGTGCTCGGCGGACTGGCCTCGATGCCGCGCGAGCCCTTCGAGGGCGCGGAGATCGACGGGGCCAATGCCTGGCAGAAATTCCGCTATATCACGCTGCCGATGATCCTGCCGTTCATGATGATCGCGGTGATCATCCGCTCGATCGATGCGCTCAAGAGCTTCGACATCATCTATGCCATGACGCAGGGTGGCCCGGGCACGGCCTCCGAGACCATCAATCTCTATCTCTACAACGTGGCCTTCTCCTATTACGACATCGGCTACGGCTCGGCGATCGCCGTGGTGTTCTTCATCATCATCATCGTGATGTCGCTGGTGCTGCTGCATCTGCGCCAGCGCGCGAAATGGAACACGTGAGGCCGTGATGATGAGTATTTGGATGATGAAGCTTCGGTCGATGACACCTCGACGTCTCCTGCGTCTCGCCGGCACGCTCTTTCTCGGCTTCGTCGTGGTGTCGCCGGCACTGCTGTTCTTCATCTGGATGCTGTCGCTCTCGCTGAAATACGAGATCGACAATGGCGCCTATCCGCCGATCCTGATCCCCGAGCAGTTCGCCTGGTCGAACTACACCGAGATCTTCGCCACCAACGATTTCCTGCGCTATTTCTGGAACAGCGTGATCGTCACCGGCGCGGCCACGGCGCTGGCGCTGATCGTCGGCGTGCCGGCTGGCTATGGCATCGCCCGCATCAAGGCCGACAAGGCAGCGATGGTGATCATGATCGCGCGCATGACGCCGGGTCTGTCCTTCTTGATCCCGATGTTCCTTCTGTTCCAGTCGCTCGGCTTGCTCGGCACGCTCTGGCCGCAGATCATCATCCACCTGGTGGTGACGATCCCGATCGTGATCTGGATCATGATCGGCTATTTCGAGACGACGCCTTTGGAACTGGAAGAGGCGGCGATGATCGACGGCGCCTCGCGCTGGCAGATCTTCTACAAAGTGGCGCTGCCGATCGCCAAGCCAGGCATCGTGGTCTCCCTGATCCTGGCCGTGATTTTCTCCTGGAACAATTTCGTCTTCGGCATCGTGCTGGCCAGCCGCGAGACGCGCACCCTGCCGGTTGCCGTCTACAACATGCTGTCCTTCGAACAGGTGAGCTGGGGCCCGCTCGCCGCCGCGGCTCTGGTGGTGACGCTGCCGGTGCTGTTGCTGACTCTGTTCGCCCAACGCCAGATCGTGGCGGGCTTGACGGCGGGGGCGGTGAAGTAAGGGACGTGGCAGAACCGTGCTTGGTGACAGCCTCCACCATCACCCCATGCCAGTCAGGAATTACGCAGCGTTTTCTGAGGCGTATGCATCGTCGTGAGGGAGGCTGTAATCGGTTGGCTCAAGCCAGGCACGCATTCGGCCTCGATCGCGTGCCAGTTCGATCTCGAGGGTGACCAAACCGACGGCGTCTGCCCACAAGCTGGAAGCGATGGTGCCCCGCCCATTCGTCCAGCGCCAGCGATCGCCCTGCCATTGCTGGATGGCGTGGAACCCTTCCGAAAGACCTGCATCGTCGAGAGCAATCTTACGAAATCCGCTCGAATCATGCACGTCCAATCGGCGCAAAGGCACACCTAAACGGCGATCATCATAGGTCTCCACATCCGTATGACGAGGCACGAAAGTGGAGGAAAATAATGCGATCGCTTTGACATGAGCTGGGAAAATCAAGCGATAGAATGTGTCGGACAAGGCGTAGACGCTCAGATCCTCTTCTCCCCCTTCAGCCTCAAAGCGCAAAGCTGCCAGGTCGGATAGTGTCCAACCGAGTTGCTTGGCCTGATCCAGCAACTGAACGCGTATAGCCGCCACGATCGGGCCTTCGGTCACCAGTGGTAGGCAAGCATCCGAATTCCAGGTTCTGCGACGCGGTAACTGAGCCTGGGGCTGCCCACTGCGTGCGGGAAAACTCACCTTTCCCTCTTCGAGTTCATCTACCCTGAAGAAACTCTTGCCCCTGGTGTCGAGGAAGCTCTCTGTCGGAAGATTCTCGGCCAGAAGCACGTCATGCTGCTCCAATTCGACATGCCAATAGACCACCCTGTCGACCGGTACTTGCGAAATGGTCGCTCCGTTGTCGAGATGCTTGATCGGAATGAGCACATTTGACAGGCAGGGTACCGCCACCGCGTGATCCGGCGATAGCCACAGATCGCGAGAGGGACGATGATCGCCGAAAGCATGTGCGCGGATTCTAAAGGGATAGGTCGCCTCCGGTTGGGAATGGCGGGTTGGTTCCACCTCATTACACCCCAGCCATACAATGTTGCGACGACTGCCATTCGCAGTGATGACGACGTCGCCAATTCTCAAATGCTCAACCGCAATATTGCCCCGGGTCGTATGAATCATCGTCCCGGCTACGAAGCAGGGGGCATTGCCGAATATTGCCGTGGGTAGTGGGGCGTCAGTTGTAAGCGGGACTGTCTCGAGCTGCGTGCCGGTCCAATAAATGTTCTCGCCCGACGCCGAAACGACGTTACCAAATTTGTCAATAAAGATTGTAACAGTTTTTTCGCTTCCTTTGGAGTTGTAAACGCTGCCAACAAGCTTATATCCTTCGAAATTCTCACCATTAACCGGAGAGTCGTATTCTTCGATAGTGGTTCCGCCGCCAAGACTTCCGATTGATGCGCCGTCTATTATAACCTTTGGTCCCGGATCAAATGGATCTTCCTCTACATACTCCACTTTAATCTTGACGGGGTATGGATCGTTCACGTCGCCATTTGGGTACAATAGAAATGCAGGTACGGTAATATTCCCTGGAACGCTCATCCTCTTCCGACTCCGTATTAGGCCATAATTGGCAGGGGAGATGGGATTGCATCTGGGGTTTAAATTAAAATATTTTCTGCCTAGAAAAATAAAGTATCTATAGAAATTGTATCTGAATCTATTATTTATGCCTTCTTTTGCAATCAATCAACTACCAATTTGTTGCGCCGAATTCTTTTCACGGACGCCATTGGCGACCTGCATGATTAGCATCGAAGGTATTCCGTTGTGGGGTTCTATTGGCCCGCAGCTTTTATAGGGCGACGCCAAAGAAAAACCCGGCGAGGGAGCTCGCCGGGTTCGAATTTTCAACCGTAAAGTCGGACGGTCTCAGGCCTGCCCAACCGGCGGAATGCGCAGCACCCAGCCGGGGAGGATGTGGTCGGGGTCCTTGACCGGCGGGGTGTTGGCCTTGACGATCTCCTTGTAGAGATTGCCCTTGCCCTTGCCGTAATGCTTCTCGGCGATGGCCCAGAGCGTGTCGCCCTTCACCACCGTATACATGGTCGAGGGGGTTCCGGGGGTGTTGACGCCGAGCTGGCTGTCGACCTGCGCCACACCATTGTTGTTGCCGGCCGTGAGGATGATCTTCTCGGCGATTTCCTGGGAAGGAGCCATGCCACCCAGGACGACCTTGTCGCCGTCCACCGACACATTCAAGCCTTCGGCCTTGAGGCCAGCATCCTCGATCTGCTTTTTCACCAGCGCGGCAATGTCGGTGGGAGCCGCTGCCGCCGGCGCTGCTGGCGCCGCCTCGGCCTTGCTCGAACCGAACATCTTATGGCCGGCGTCCTTGATGAAATTGAACAGTCCCATGTTCACTCCAGGCGTGTCAGGCAAAATTACCTAAAGGGAGGCTAGCATGGAACGGTTGTGCGGTCACATAGATTCGAGTGTGACGGGGGTAGCAAGTGCAGCCCCTGTCGAAGAGATTGCCAGCGTAGTCAAAAAGGCTAAAGAACGCCTGTCTTTGTGGTGAAGCGACCCCATGCAGACGATTCTCGCATGCGAATACTGGTTCGACATGCATTGAGAAATGAGTTTCGGCATGGTCACGACAATACCGAGGCGATGTCGAAAAAAGTTCGAAATCAACGATGGATGGCGACGGCGCGAGCCGGAAAGCCGGAGCCTCCCTTCGCCTTCGGCCAGCTTGCCATGATCAAGGCACCGGCTTCCGGCAGACCGTCGAGGTTGGCGAGCAGCTCGACCTGCCAGCGATCGCGCGAGAGGACGTAGTGTTCGAGGCTGAAATCGCCCTTCGAGGTCGCCATGCCGGGATCGGTGTCGATCTGCTCGTGGCCGATTGCGACGATGCCCCGCTTCTCGAACAGTTCTTCGAGCACGGCCCGTGACCAGCCGGGACAATGGGAAACGCCGTCCGCCGAGCGGTTGTAGAAACGCTCATTATCCGGCCAGCGGCTTGACCAGCCGGTGCGCAGAGCAACGAAGCAGCCCGAGGGAATGCGCCCGTTGCGTTCTTCCCAGGCTACGATGTCGCTCAGTTCGGGGTTGGCGTCGGGGCTGTCGGCGACTTTCTCCCGGATGTCCAGCACCACCAGAGGCAGCAGCATGTCGCTGACCGGCAAATCGTCCACGGCGCGTCCGCCCTCGATGAAATGCACGGGTGGATCGACATGCGTGCCCCATTGCCCGACGAAGGCGTAGCGATGCACCTGGAAGGCATCGCCCTTGGGATAGTCGAACACGAGCTGGCGCTCCTCGTCCGGGAAGGCCGAGAAGCGAGGCTGCCCGGGGTGGAAGGCGTGGCTCAGGTCGGTGAAGATCGCGCCGGCGAATGCGGCGCGATAGACCTCCCACAAGGACAGCGGCGTGGCCATGTCAGGGCTCCGCCACGAAGGAGGGTGCAGCCTCGCCGGCGAGCGTGAGCTTGCCGCCCTTGACGCCGATCACCGAGACGGACTTGTCCGGCACCGAGACATTCGGGCGGTAGGTGATCGTACCCGTCACGCCGTCGAGACCGGAGGTCGCCGCGAGCGCGTCACGGATCTTGGCGGGCTCAGGCGCACCAGCCCGCTTGATGGCGTCGGCCATCAGTTTCACCGCGTCATAGCCGAGTGCGGCAAAGGCATTTTCAGGCACGGTGTTATAGGCCTTCTGATAGGCGTCCATGAAGGCCTTCACCTTGGCGCTGGCACCGTCACCGATGAAGGCGTGGGTGGTGAAATAGGTGTCGTTGGCGGCCTCGCCACCGACCTGCAGCAGCAAAGGCGTATCGTAGCCGTCGCCACCCACCACAGGCAGGGTGATGCCGGCTTGACGCAACTGCTTGAGGATCAGCCCGATCTCCTCGGCATTGGCGGCCGCATAGATGAAGGCTGGCTTTTCGGGCAGGGCCTTGATCTTGGCGATCTGTGCGGTGAAGGTCTTGTCGCCGATCTTGTAGCTGTCCTTGCCGACGATCTTGCCGCCGCCATGCTCATAGGCCTTGACGAAATAATCGGAGAGCAGGGTGGTGTATTCGGTGCCGATATCCGTCAGCAGGTAGCAGGTCTTGGCGTTCAGCGTCTTGAGCGCGAATTCCGCGCCCACGGCCGCCTGGACATTGTCGCCGAAGGCGGCAAGGAACACCTCGTTGCCGAGCTGGGCCGGCAGCTTGGGCGACGTGGCGCCAGGAGTGACGAAGGGGATTTCCGCCTTCTGGACCTGGGGGCCGATAGCGAGCACCGAATCCGAATCCGCAAAGCCGACGATGCCGACGACCTTGTCGCTGTCGATCATCTGGCTGGCGACGGTCGAGATCACGGTGGCGTCCGATTTGGAATCATAGGTCACCAGTTCGATCGGCTTTCCGAGCACACCACCGGCGGCGTTGATCTCCTGCGCCGCCAGTTTGGCGCCGTTCAGCATGGGGCCGTCGAGCGAAGCCTGTACGCCGGTGAGATTGGCCGAATAGCCGATCTTGATCGGATCGGCGGCGAGGGCCGGCCCGGCACCAGCTAACAAGGCGGCGGCCGACAGGCCGAGGGCGAGGGTTCTGCGTCTGTTCAACGTCAACATCTGGTCACCTCTCAATTGATGGCTTGCTTGCCGATGTTCTGGTCGCCCCGAATGTCAGTTCGCGGTCGCCCATGATCCCCTTCGGCCGGAAGATCATGATCAGGATGAAGACGATGCCGAGCACGATCTGGCTGGCACCGAACACAGGTGGCACTGTCAGGCCGAGCAGGCTGAAGCCGCGTTCGGCCGAGCGCAGCCCTTCCGAAAGGAGGGAGACGCAGACGACGCCGATCATGGCGCCGGAAAGCGAGCCCATGCCGCCCAGGACGAGCATGGCGATCAGGTTCAGCGTCATGGCGAAATAGAAGGTGATCGGCGAGAAGGAGCCGAGATAATGGGCATAGAGCGAGCCGCCGACACCCGCGAAGAAGGCCCCGATCACGAAGGCGATCAGCCGCGTGCGCAGCACGTCGATGCCGACGGCGCCGGCGGCGATGGTGTCGTCCCTGACAGCCATCATCGAGCGGCCGAAGGGCGAATAGACCAGGCGTGCCAATAGGAGCAGCGTTACCACCAGCCAGGCCATCACCCAGGGCAGGTTGGTCTGCAGCGGCACGCCGGTGAAGGTGCGCGAGCCGCGGGTGAAGTCGACCGCATTGATCAGCACGACATTGACGATGATGAGAAAGCCCATCGTCGCCACCGAGACGAAATAGCCGGATAGCCGCATCAGGGGATAGCCGACGACGACCGCGAGCAGAGCCGTGAACAGGCCGGCGGCCAGGGTGGCCGGCAGGAAGGGCAGGCTGAAGCTCGACAAAAGGCCAGGCAGATGCGGCAGCAGGGCAGCCTTCTGCTGCACCGTCAGCGACAGGATGCCCGAGGCATAGGCACCGGCGCCGACGAAGCCGACATGGCCCAGCGAAAACACGCCGGTGAAGCCGTTGCTGAGCGAGAGGGAGAGCACCAGGATCGAGTTGAGGGCAATCAGGATGAGGATGCGCGTGAGATAGTCGCTCAGGACAAGGGGCGCGCCGATGGCAATCACGCCGGCAACCACGAGGCCGACGGCTGCGAGCAGTGGGATGGGCAGGCCGGCTCTCATAGCTTGATCTCTCGATTGGGCTGCAGCAGGCCACCGGGACGGAACAGCAGGAAGGCGATCAGCAGGCTGAAGACGATGGCATCGCGATAGGGCGTCACCGCATCGGGCAGGAAGGCGACGATGAAGATCTCGAGGGCGCCGAGCATGTAGCCGCCGACGAGGGCGCCCGAGATCGAGCCGAATCCGCCGATGATCGCGGCGACGAAGGCTTTGAGCAGCGGGGTGAAGCCCATTTGCGGCTGGACCACGCCGGCCTGGGCGGCCCAGAGCACGCCGGCGAGGCCGGCATAGGCGGAGGCCACCACGAAGGCGATGACGATGACGCGGTTGACGTCGAGGCCGACGAGATGGGCAGCGGACATGTCTTCGGCTGCCGCCCGCATGCCGAGCCCGATGGTGGTGCGGGTGATGAACCAGCCGAGGCCCAGCAGTGACAGGAAGGAGAGGGCGATGGTCAGGATGTTGATGTTGGTGAAGGTGATCGCCCCATCCGCCAGTTGCCACGAACCGTTGAGCAAATCGGGCAGGGGAAAATTGCGCGGCGAGGAGGTGAAGGCCAGGATGCCGAGATTTTCCAGGATGTAGGTAACGGCGAGGCTGGTCAGCAGCCGGGTCACGTCCGGTGCGTTGCGGATCGGCCGGTAGGCGATGCGCTCGATCACGAAGCCGGCCAGGGCCGCCGCGAGGATGCCACAGAGCATGGCGAGGGCAAAAGGCATGCCGGCCACGCCGAGGATCACGGTGGTGAAGGCGCCCACCATCATCACATCGCCATGGGCGAAATTGGTCAGCTTGAGCACGCCGAAGACGATGGAGAGGCCGACCGCGACCAGGGCATAGAGGCTGCCCAGGCTGACGGCGTTGATGATCTGCTGGAGGACATATTCGAAGCCGTTCATTCATCGGCCCCCAGATAGGCCTGCGCCACGCGGTCATTGGCCGTCAGTTCGGCGGAGCTGCCGGAGAGCACCACGCGGCCGGTGCGCAGCACATAGGCCCTGTCGGCCAGTTCGAGGGCGATTGCGATGTTCTGCTCGACCAGCAGCATGGTCATGCCCTGGCGCTTGAGTTCGGCCAGGGCCTCGAAGATGTGGCGGACCAGCAGGGGAGCCACGCCGAGCGAGGGTTCGTCGAGCAGCAGGAGGCGAGGGGCCGCCATCATGGCGCGGGCGAGGGCAAGCTGCTGCTGCTCGCCGCCCGAGAGCGTGCCGGCCAATTGCGCCAGGCGCTGCTTGAGGATCGGGAACAGGGCGAACATGCGTTCCTGGTCGCGGCCGATGCCGTCGCGATCCCGCCGCGTGCAGGCGCCGAGACGCAGATTATCGGCTACCGTCAGGCCGCCGAACAGGCGACGGCCCTCCGGACTATGGGAGATGCCGATCCGCACGATCTCGGCGGGCGGAAGGGTTGCGATTGCCTGGCCCGCGAAGGTGATGGTTCCGGCTTTCGGACGATTCAGGCCGGAGATCGTGCGCAAGGTCGTGCTCTTGCCGGCGCCGTTGGCGCCGACCAGGGCAACGACTTCGCCCTGGCCGACATCGAGGGAGACACCCTTGAGCGCACGGACCGCGCCGAAATTGACTTCGAGCCCGTCGATCCGGAGCAAAGGAGAGGAGGAACGGGCATCAGGCATGGCCGAGATAGGCCTCCCGGACCCTGCTGTTGCTGCGCACTTCCGCGGGCGTTCCGGTGCAGATGACCTCGCCGGTGGCCAGGACCTGGATGCGCTCGCACAGAGTCATGATCAGGTCCATGTCGTGCTCGACCACGACGACGGCGATGCCATAGCGGTCCCGGATGGCCCGGATCAGCCCTGCGAGCACCCGGGTCTCGTTGGAATCGAGCCCGGCGGCGGGTTCGTCGAGCAGCAGGAGCCGTGGCTGCGTCGCCAGAGCGCGGGCGATTTCGAGGCGTCGCTGGTCGCCATAGGGTAGGGCGGATGCCGGCAGCCGAGCCTTCGGCTTGAGTGCCATCAAGTCGAGCAGTTCATCGGCCGAGTGTTGGGCAGCTGCCAGGCGCTCCCGATAGCGTGCTCCTCGCAAGATTGCGGCAAAAGGGCCGATGGGATGACGAAGCTGGGCCGCAGCCAGAACATTATCGCGCACGCTCAGCGAACCGAACAGACGCGAGCCCTGGAAGGTGCGGGCGATGCCCCGCTCGACGATGGCTGCCGTCGACAGGCCGGCGATCGACTGGCCCTGGAATTCGATCGTACCGGCATTGGGCCGCGAGAAGCCGGTCACCAGATTGAAGAAGGTGCTTTTGCCCGATCCGTTCGGGCCGATGATGCCGACGATCTCGCCGGCCTGTACGCTGATGGCCTGATTGCGCAGGGCGACCAGGCCGCGAAAGGCCTTGGTGAGATCGGCCGTGCGCAGCAAAGGGGCGGTTTGCGGGGAGGTCGCTTCAGCCATCACTGCGCCTCCGCGGGGCCGCCAGTTCTCTCAGCAACTCGTCGGTACTGGCCTGCCGGCAATAGCCTTTGAAGGCGCTGAGGGCATGCGCGTGGCGCTCGGGCGTATCGGTCGTGCAGGCGTCGACAGGGCAGACCATGCGAAAGCCGCGATCGGCGCCGTCGCGCACCGTGTGGTCGATGCATTGATCGGTCAGGAAGCCCGTCACCACGATGGTGTCGAGCCCGATATTGCGGACGAGATATTCGAAATTGGTGGAGTTGAAGAGACTGGATGAGGTTTTCAGCAGCACCATGTCGTCCGGGCCGGGCGCGAGCTCGGCGATGACGTGGGTTTCCGGGCTGCCGGGGGCGAAATGAAAGCCCGTCTGCTTGTAGTCGAGGCTGCGGTCGCGCCCGTCCCGGGTCAGGCTGGCGATGACGGTATAGACGATCTCGGCACCCGCTGCCCGGCCGGCAGCCAGCAGGCGCACGATGTTCGGAATCGCGACATCGCGGGCCGAGCGGTAGAAATAGGGCCGTGTTGCCTCCGCCTGTGCATTGAAGATGCCGTCCTGGGTGTCGATCACCACGATAGCGGTCCTGACGGGATCGAGGGGCGCCTTGCGATCGGGGATCATCGGCCGGCCTCCACGCCGAAATGCGCACAGGCGGCCTTCAGGACGGGAGCGAGGCGCTCCGCCCAGGTTACCTGGCCGGAGGCATCGGCAATCAGATCCTGGCGGATCTCGAACTCGACATAGGGCAGCCGCCGTTCCTCGCCATGGACGGGCACGGAATAATCTTCGGCCATGTTGACCCCATAGGGCTCGTTGCTCCCGATCACGAGATCGCGCTGATGCGCCAATTCTGTGAGGACCAGGTCCGAGAATTGGCGATTGTCATGATAGCAAAGGCCGACATGCCACGGGCGCGGTGCCGGAGCGGCCAGAAGCGAGGGCGTGAAGCTGTGCATCGACACCAGGATCAGGGGCTGGCCGGCGGCCAGCTTGTGGTCGATGTAGGTGGATATCGCGGTGTGATACGGTTCGACGATTTCGCGGATGCGCGCCTGGCGGTCATCAGCCGTCGGATCCTGGTTGGCCGGTACCGGTGTCCCGTCGGAAATGGGTGTCATGAAGCTGGGCGAGTCGAGCCGTCGATTGCATTCGGCCACCAGACGCGAATAGCGTTGGAATATAAGGGGCGCCTGCAGGCGATCGGACAGGGCCATGCTGACGCCCAGGATGCCGATGTCGATGCCGATGTGGCGGTCGAGTTCCGATTGCGGCAGGCCCAGCCCGGCGAGCACGGCGGGCACCGCATTGCCGGCATGGTCGCAGATGATCAGGAAGGGAGAGGAAGCCTCGTCATTGTGCAAGCCTACCGGCGGCGGATCGTCGGCACCGAGCAGGCCGGTCGGAACGGGGCGTGGGAATGAGCCCATCAATAGGCCCTCGCATAGAGGGCGCAGAGGTCTTCCAGGCCCGTGTCCCCGGCCATCTCGATCTCGCCGCGCTTATGCATGAGATAGGCTTTGGTCAGGACTGGGCCGAGCCAAGTGGTAGCCGCAATGTCGGCTTCCAGAGCGTCTAGCGCTTCGCCGAGGCTGTGAGGCAGGTCGCCAATGCCGCGTTCGGCCCGCTCCGTTGCATTCCAGCGCCCGGGATCGCCGCTGGAGATGAAGGGCTCGGGCAGGGCTTCGCGTATGCCCGAAAGACCGGCAAAGACCAGCATGGCCAATTGCAGATAGGGGCTCGCAGTGGCATCGGCGCCGCGATATTCGATGTTGTATCGCTTGGCGACGTCGACGCCTTCGATCTCGGGATAGGGGCAGATGCGCAAAAGCGCCTCGCGGTCCCGATCGGCGAGATTGGCATAATAGGCCGACCAGGAATGTGGTTTCAGCCGCTCATAGGAGATCACGCTCGGTGCGGTGACGGCACACAGCGCTCGGGCATGCCTGAGGATGCCGGCGCAGAAGGAAGCGCAGATCTCGCTCATGCCTCCTGGTCGTCCAGGCTCATAACAGACAGGCTTGCCGGCAAGATCGATCAGGCTGAAATGGATGTGCACGCCATTGCCGACGATGCCCGGGGTCACCACAGGCGAGAAACTGGCGTGACTGCCATGGCGGCGGGCCAGCGAGCGGCAGATCTCGCGGAGTTTCACTGCCTGATCGGCTGCTTTCAGGCCTTCCGCGGGATCGATGGTTATTTCATACTGTCGCGGGCCGTATTCGGGCAGGAAGGTGTCGGGGGCGATGTCGTTGGCACGCAAGGCCGCCAGGAAGGAGCCGATGAAGCCCTCCATGCCTCGGAGGCTGCTGGCGGCATAGGAGTCCCCCGGGCGTTCTTCACCGCCCGCGTACCAGAATTCATGCTCGAAGCTGGCGATGAGCCGCAAGCCCGCTTCAGCCTCGAGAGCGGCGAGGGCCCGCTTGAGCAGGTCGCGCAGGCAGCAATCCCAAGGCGTGCCTGCCATGGTCATGATGTCGCCGAGGATGATGTGCTCGGCGGGCGTGCCGTCGTCATAGGGCAGGCGGATATCACCGCCGGGTTGGGGCACCAGCATGAGGTCGCCCTCCGCGCCGAACGGCGTGGCGGGGATGCGGCCGAAGCAATTGATCATGATGTTGGTCGGGGTCCAGCCGACACCGAAGCGGCGACGGTTCTCCAGGTCGGCCGCTGGAAATCCCTTGCCGCGGACCTGGCCGGCAATGTCGCTGCAGCAGACCGTGATGACGCTTTCAGGCCTTGTTGCCATTGGCGTGCCGTTCCCCTGTTTTTATTGGGACGAACGCTAGCACGCGAGAATTATTTCTTACAAGATGATGTTAAGAGCGGCTATGCCGTAATTTTTGGCAAAACAAATAAAACATCACGGAAGCAATTTCTGCCGAACACCTTCGATGGTTTCGAACCGGGCCCTGGCAATCGGCCATTGCCGGGCGTCGATCGCGAGTGCGACCGCTTCCACCAGGGCGATGACACCGATCAGGCTGTCCCAGGGCGAGGGGACGTCGACGCGGGCCCTCAGCACGATATCGGCAACCTGGGCGGCATCCGACATCCACTGGTCGGTAAAGAGAGCGACCACGGCCTCGCGGCTCTTGGCGACCTCGGCCGTACGCACCGTGTCGGCCTGATAGCGGCGGATGTCGAACAGGATCACGACGTCCTTGCGCCGAAGCTCGGCGAGTTCATCGGCGCGTCGCATCAATCCTGCGGAGAACAGCCTGACCCTGCCGCGAAGCTTGCGCAGGTGGAATTCCAGATGGCGTGCAGCCGGCTCGGTGAAGTCGCCGCCAAGCAGAAAGACCTGGCGTCTTTCATCGACGAGAATGTCGACGAGACGCGCGAGCTCCGCCTCATTGATCATGGCGATCGAACCTTGCACCGTCTCGGCGAGGGCGCGCCCGAACTCGAGAAGCGCCGATGTCGAGGCATCCGCATGGGGGCGCGTCAGGGGGAATTCGGCCTGAGCCTCCATTTCCTCGCGCAATGCCCGCCGGAAATCGGCATAGCCCGGAAAGCCGAGCTTGGCCACGAAGCGCAGAATGGTGGGGGCGCTGACCTTGGCTCTCTCGGCGAACAGCGCCACCGTCTCCATGCCGGTGGTTGGGTAGCGGGCGAGGAGGGCGCGCGCTGCACGCTTTTCCGCATCGCTCAGGGACGGCATGGTCGCCGCGACGCGATCGGCTAGCGTCGTGCCGGTCTGGGGCAGGGCGACTCTCGGGGGCTCCATGGCGATACCTTTTCTCGATGTCCGCGCGGATGTTCTGACGTCCGCACGGGTGCCATTGTCTTTCACGATGTCTCGGTACAGGATAGGTCAATTACGGGAAAAACCGTAATTTGAATTACAACAAGTTCCCCATCCCACGAGGACAGCATGGCAGGCCTTCCAGCCATCGATGCGCCGGGCGGAGCCTACCGAGAGCGCGGGATCGTCCCGGCTCGAACGGCGCTGCTCAATGTCGACATGCAGAATGGCGAATTCAATGCGCAGATCCTGGCGCGTGCTCGTACGCCGGGTACGCCGGAAGCGGCAAAGCGGGCCTTCTATGAACGCATCGACAGCGTGGTGATCCCCAACCAGGTCCGCCTGCAGGAAGCGGCGAGGGCCGCCGGCATCGAGGTGATCTTCACCGTGCTGGAAAGCCTGACCCAGGATGGGCGCGACCGCAGCCTCGACCACAAGATCTCGGGCCTGAATTTTCCGAAGGGCTGCTGGGAGGCGAAAGTGATCGAGACCGTCGGTCCCAGGGGGGATGAGATCATCATACCCAAGACGGCATCCGGCATCTTCAACGCCACCAATATCGAATATGTGCTGCGCAATCTCGGTGTGGAGTTCCTGATCGTCTATGGCGTGGTGACCGATCAATGCGTCGAATCCGCCATACGTGACGCCGCCGACCGCGGTTTCCTGGTGACCCAGGTCGAGGATTGCTGCGCGGCCGAGACGCCGGAGAACCATCTGGCTTCGATCGAGAGCATGAAGGGGCACTATTGCCGTACGCGCAGCACGGATGAAATGATTGTCGAAATCAAGCAAATTTCGAGCTAAAAATCATTATTTTCAATAATGTACCATTATATATCTAATGCAGAAGCTTATCGATTTGGAAGGCCCGGGAAGCGCCCCGATCGACCCGCTTCGTCAACGGCGTGCATCGCAGCTTGAAGCGCTGGATCACGCTCGGCTTCGAGATCGGCCGCGGTGAACAAAGTTATCGGAACATCGGGTGGAACACCTTTTATATCATAGGCTTGTCCATTCTTGTTCAAGTAGATTTCATTGGGAACACCGAAGCGCCAGCCATTCGGCAAATGACGGATCAGCACATCGGAGAAGACGCCTTGTGTGTTCTCTCCGATGAAAACGGGTTTATACGTGCGCCCCTGGAGCGACATGGCGAAAGCCTCGGCCGCGCTGACGCTTTCGTGCCCCATCAACAGCGCCATCGGTCCGTAGAAGCCCGGGCGCGGAGAAGGAGCCACCATGATCGGCTGCGGCTCGCTGAATTTCGTCGGATCCGCCGGGTCGATGCGGAAAATCTTGCTGGAAGCGGGATAGGATGTCGCGGTCAGGCGCCCCGCGATCTGCAAGCCCAGCATTTCGGTGCCGCCGCCATTGAGGCGTATGTCGACAACGAGCCCACGCAATCCGGATGCCTTGCCGAAAATATCGTCCAGCGCTGCATCGAGCGCAGCCGTCTGGGCGGCGGTTTCGGCATTCTTGTCATAGTTCTCGAAACTGACGATCAGCAAATAGCCGACACCGTCGGGCAACATGCCGAATGCAAGCTGCCGGTTGCAGTACCAGGCGAGGGGCGTCGTCAGGAACCGCTTTTCAACGATGGTGAGCGCGCGCTGATGGATTGCCTCGCTCCTGGCTGCGGGTGGGCGCCAGCCGCTGAACTCCAGGCCGAGGGCTGGTGCCTCGACCCAGACATGGGCATCTTCGAGGGGCGCCAGCATCTCGCGAAAATGCCTGAAGAGCGTCTGATCGTCCGTCGTTGGTCCGATAGCCTCCCGATGTGCGGCTGTCGTGGCGTCCCAATCCACGTGATGCTGCTTGAAGAATGGATATTGTTCGGCGAAAGTCCGCGCGAAAATATCGAAATTGACGATGGGATCTGCGGTGGCGGCCTGCGAACAGGCCGCGGGCAATGCATCGGTGCGCGTGAGTTGGGTTTGTGTGGCGACCCCGTCGACAGTCAGCACGAGCTGGTTCGGCTGCCGTCCTGGCCGGAACGCGAAGGCATCGGTGACCCCGGTATCGTTGTTGATGCTGGAGCCGGCAAAGCGTGCGGCGTTTTCCGAAGACGCGACCCGTTCGGCAGAAACCGATTTCTGGCAACTGATCGCCGTGATTTCGAAACGCTGCAAATGCCCGCCGCCAATGGCATAGGCATGGCCGTATCCCGTCGTCAGCCAGATGCCATCCGTAAAGTCCGTAGCGGCTCGGGCCGGCGGCGCAAGCAGGAGCAGGCAGACAAGGAGCATGCAGCGCATTGGACGACCTCCAGGGAAACGGCGGTCCTAGCGGCTAAAATTGGCATGCCTGTGAACGGTCGTCGATGGTCGGCGCTGATATGAACTGGGCGGCACGACCGGCATGGCCCGAAAGCGATGCATCGGCGCTGAAAAACCTTGAGCGACAAGCCGGCAATTTCGGTTGCGGGGAGCGATCAGGGGCGGCAGCAAATACCGGCTGAAACCGGGCCAGGAGTGGGGCGGTGGGCCAGGTCTTTAATTCGCATAAGATATATTATGGAACATAAATCCATTCCCCAGCCTGGCCAAAAGCCCGATAAACCGGGCTTTTCTCAAAAAGCCCGGTCTTCGTTCGCACTGAGGATCGATGCGATCCGAGGCTTGATCGCTCTATCGGGCGACGGTGGCAGCAAGGCCGCTGTCGATCTGGCCCGTCACCGCCTGCGGCAGCTTCAGGCGCCCGGCCAGTACATGCAGATAGGAATTCTCGGCCGGCGATGCGGCACCGACAGCGATGCGCGAAACGGCGTAGACCTCGGCCGCCAGTTCCGGCGTGGTCGCGCCACGCACGATCGGCTCCATGTCGAAGGGCTTGCTCAACTCCTGGAAAAGGAAGTTGCGCTCGTCGTCGGAGAGACTGAGCTTGTCGGCATGTCCGAGGATCAGGCTCTGCTCCTCGGCGTCGACATTGCCGTCGGCCTTGGCTGCGTTGATCATCGCACCCAGCAAAAGCTTGGCGTGGCTTTCAGCCGCGGCGGGCGTTTCCACGGGCAGCGCCTCCACTGCGCGTGCCTCGATGACGGGCGGCAGCGGTTGTGGGCTCGACACTTGCGGCGGCAGGAAGCCGCCCGGCGCGCTATTGGCCGCGGCGGCGCCGTTGTCGCCTGTTGCCGGAGCACCGGCCTGCCCAGCCTGGCTGCGCTGCCAGGCATGCAGCGCGAGCGCGCCGATAGCGGCAATGCCGCCATATTTGACGGCGGCGCCGGCCAGGTCTCGGCCGGTTTCGGTGAACAGGATGCCTGCCGCAGCGCCACCCGCCGCCAGCTTCTTGCCTGGCGTGTTGAGAACTTGACCGCCGGCACCCAGCACTTTTCCAAGCAGATTGTTCAGATCCATTATCCGTTCTTGCTCCTCTACGATCGCCCAGCCCGAGCTCGCCACGAACTTTCGGACGTCTCCATCTTGGGATTCGACCGGATCGATCAGCACGGCCGGATGTGGTGCCAAGAACCCGGCGGCTTCAAGGCCGCCAATATGAAATCTTGGTCATGAAGGCAATGCGAATTTGATATTAAATTACATATTTATTGTTATATTTCAATATATTGAAGTTTTAATCGAATCTAATGTCTTGAGGCGTCATTGCGGTGTCGAGACGCCCGGAACCTTGTCCAGGGACAAGGTGGTGCCGGTTTTGACCCGATCCATCACCACGAAAGTCCGGAAGCGCTTGACGTTGCTGTTGGCGAAGAACAGCCGGCGCGTCAGTGCTTCATAATCAGCCATCGATGGCACGTTCAAGATCAGCACGAAGTCCGTTTCTCCGGCGACATAGTAGCATTGCTGCACGCTGGCTTCGGCGAGGAATGCCTTCTTGGCCTCGTCGATCAAGACGCTTCGCTCGCGCTCGAGATCGACATTGACCACGATGGTCAACGGCTGGCCAATCTTTGCCGGATCGAGCGTGGCAACATTGGCGGTTATGACGCCACTCTCCTCCAAGCGCCGGATGCGGCGTTGTACGGCCGGCGCCGACAGATGGATGGCCTCGGCGATCTTGCGCTGCGGCGTGTGATTGTCGCGTTGCAGGATAGCCAGGATGGCGACATCGAAGCCGTCAAGTTCGAGGGATGAACCGGAAATGCGTGGCATCGCGACCCGACGATACAAAATTGCACCAACGATCTCCAATCAGAGCGCATTCATCGGCTCTTACGCAATAGGATTGCGCTTGAGAAATGGAGATCCCCGATGCTTCTGCTCAATTCCGATGCGTACTATCGCTCCCCACTCCTCGCCGACGACCGTTCCACGCTGGGACGCGCCGGTGCGGACGAAGTCGAGCGCTTCCTGGCCGTTCGGGCCGACCACCATCCGACCCCCCTGCTCTCTCTGCCCGCTCTCGCGACGCGGCTCGGTATCGGCGAACTCCTCGTAAAAGATGAGGCTCACCGTCTAGGTCTTTGTAGTTTCAAGGCTCTTGGCGGAGCCTATGCCGTGGTGCGGCTGGTGATCGAGAAGGCCAGCCGGCAGCTGGGGCGGACAGTCGATTATACGCAACTCGGGCAGGATGAGGTCAGATCGGTCGCCGCCGAAATGGTTTTCGCCTGTGCGACAGACGGCAATCACGGTCGCTCCGTGGCCCAGGGGGCCCGGTTTGTCGGGGCGAAGGCCGTGATCTTCGTGCATGGCGGTGTGAGCCCGGGGCGCGTGCAGGCGATCGCGGCGTTCGGGGCTGAGATCGTGCGGGTGGGTGGCACCTATGACGACTCCGTGGCCGAGGCCGCGCGTGTCAGCCAAGCCAGGGGCTGGACTGTCGTCTCCGACACGTCCTGGGCAGGCTATGAGCGCATCCCGAGCCTGGTGATGCAGGGCTACACCACCATTCTGCGAGAAGCCTTGCAGCAGATGCGCGAACCGCCGACCCATTTATTCGTCCAGGCCGGTGTCGGCGGCATTGCGGCAGCGCTTGGCGGCCATGCTGCACTCGTCCTCGAAGCGCAGCGGCCGAAGCTGGTGGTGGTCGAGCCGGCGCTCTCGGCCTGTATCTTCGCCAGCGCGCAGGCCGGCCAGCCCGTGAAGGTCGACCATGGTGCTCCCACGGTGATGGCGATGCTGGAATGCTACGAGCCGTCCCAGGTCGCATGGCGGATCCTGATGCGCGTGGCGGACGGTTTCATGACGGTGGAGGACGAGGAAGCGATCGCGGCGATGAAGGCCCTGGCGCGTCCCTTGCCGGGCGATCCAGCTATCGTCGCGGGCGAGAGCGGCGCGGCCGGCCTGGCCGGCTTGCTCCGGGCGGCTCGGGGCGATGCCATGCGCCAGGCACTCGGCCTGGATGCCAATGCCCGCGTCCTGGTGATCAACAGCGAAGGCGCCACCGATCCCGCACGATACCGGGATCTTGTCGGCCTCGACCCGGCGGATGTGCGGATGGCAAATGGGGAGATTCAGGCATGAGCGAGGTATCCATCCAGGCCGAGCGCTTGCTGGGGCGGCTGCGCAGTCTCGGGGCGATCGGGCGTGGGGACGACGGCCGGCTGACCCGATTGGCCGCATCCGACGCCGACAGAGCGGGGCGCGACAGCCTGGTTCGATGGCTCGAGGATGCGGGCCTCGAGGTCGCGATCGACAGGATCGGCAATATCTTCGGTATCTGGCGTCCGGAGAGCGTAAGGGACGATGCCCCGGTCCTCCTCGGCTCGCATATCGACACCGTCATCGACGCCGGAATCTATGACGGTTGCTATGGTGTTCTGTCGGGCCTCGAAGTGATCGAGACGCTGAAATCCTCCGGCTGGCGCCCAAGTCGCCCGATCGCCATAGCCGCCTTCACCAATGAGGAAGGCGTACGTTATGCGCCGGACATGATGGGTTCACTGGTCCATGCCGGCGGATTGTCGGTCGAGGAGGCGCTGGCCTCCATCGGCATCGATGGCACCAGGCTTGGCGAGGAACTGCGGCGGATCGGCTATGCGGGCGAACGGGAGCCCGGTTTCCTCAAGCCACATGCCTATCTGGAGCTTCATATCGAGCAAGGCCCGGTACTCGAACGCGAAGGTCTGGCCATTGGTGCTGTCGAGACGCTGCAAGGCATCTCCTGGCAACGCGTCACCATCGAGGGCGTCGCCAATCACGCCGGCACCACCCCTATGTCGCTGCGCCATGATGCCGGCCATGCCGCGGCGCGCGTGATTACCTTTCTGCGCGAGCAGGCCGTTGCCGCCGACATGCCGTCGGTGGCGACCGTCGGCAGTCTTCGGTTCGAGCCGAATGCCATCAACGTCATCCCGGCACGGGCGAACCTTACGGTGGACCTGCGCGATCCCGATGAGATGCGCCTGCGCGAGGCGGAAAGCGCCCTCGCCTCTTTCCTTGATGAGCTCGCCCGGTCGGAGGGCGTCGCGGTATCCGTCGAGCGCCTCGCCCGATTCGAGCCGGTTGTCTTCGACAGGGGGGTGGTGGATCGGATCGAACAGGCGGCCGGCCGCCGGGGCCTACCCTGCCGCCGGATGACCTCCGGTGCGGGCCATGATGCCCAGATGATGGCGCGGATCGCGCCCTCGGCCATGATCTTCGTGCCCAGCATTGCCGGAATTAGTCATAATCCCAAGGAGTTCACGCCGGATGCCGATCTTCTTGCCGGTGCGAACGTGCTCCTTGATGTGGTGCGAAGTCTCACGGCGGCAGGATGATTCCGATCCACTGCAGCCGATCAATCGTCTGAAAAATTCTATTTATCTAATTGATATCAGATGATTATCCAGCATCCTTGAGGCGTGAGGTCGAAAGTTCTCCCGCTGCCTCGAGGATCGGATAGGCCACGGCCGTCAGATGAGCGACGATGCGCTTGAGGTCGCGGATGACGTCCATATGCAGCGAACTGGTCTCGATCGAGGCCAGCGTACCGGCCCGCAGGCGATTGAGGTGGCTCTCCGCCGCCGAGCGTTCGAAATTGCGGATATGATCCTTGGCCACCACCAATTGGCGGGCCATGACGGGATCCTGGGTCATGAACACCGTGATGGCGAGGCGCATCTGCGCCACCACTTCGCGATGCATGGCCTTGATTTCAGCCCAGCCCTCGCTTGAGAAGCTCAGATTGAGCCGCTGCTTCTTGGCGGCCAGTTCAAGCAGGGTCTTATCGAGGATGTCGCCGACATGTTCGAGATTGGTGGTGAACAGGATGAGCTCGAACGCCTTCCGGCTCATGTCCTTGTCGAGCGGCGTGCGGGTCAGCCGGGTCAGATAGAGTTTGATGTTCTCCTGCAACCGGTCGACTTGATAGTCGAGCTGGCTGATTTGCTTGCGCCTGGAATCGTCCTGTTCCTCGAAGGTTATGATCGATTCCCGCAGCATGATCTCAACCAGTTCGGCCAGCCGGATCACCTCGCGCGAGGCAGCCACCAGAGCGACCGAGGGGCTGTCGAAATCCCCTTCGTCGAGTACAGGCGAGGGGCGCTCGCCAATCGGCGCCTCCGGCGCCCTCACCAGCCTTTCGAGCAGGCGGGCGGTCTGGTCGATGAAAGGCAGGAAGACGATCAGAAGAGCTAAGTTGAAGCCGACATGGAAATTGGCGATCTGGCGGGCCCCGGAGGCTTCCAATTGCGCCAGCCAGGGCTGAATGAGGCCGATCAGGGGCAAGAGCACCACGGCCCCGACCAGGCGGGTGCCGAGATTGCCGAGCAAAGCGCGTCGGACTTCGATCGGGGCAGCCAGAGACAGACCGAGAGGAGCCAGTCCCGAGCCGATATTGGCCCCCAGCACCAGGGCAAGGCCGAGTGGAATGCCCACCACCCCTGCCCCCGAGAGCGACATCACCAGCAGCAGGATCGCCACGCTCGAATGCACCAGCCAAGCCAGTCCAGCCCCGATCAGCAGCGCAGCCCAGGGCTGGCCATTGAGGCGTTCGAAGATCAACGTCATGATTTCGCTCTGGCGGATCGGATCGGCGATCCCGACGACCAGGTGCAGCGACAGGATCATCAGTCCGAGGCCGATCATGGCGCGGCCGACATTCTGCGAGACGGATGAGCGCCCGAGCATGAACGAAGCCACGCCCGCGATGATCAGGACGGGCATCAGGGCCGACAGATCGAAGGACAATGCCTGAACCACGAGCGTGGTGCCGACATTGCTGCCGAGTAAGACGGCCAGGGCCATGGCGAGCGTGAGGAAGCCCCGCTCGACGAAGGACATCACCAGAAGGGTCGAGCCGGTCGAACTCTGCAGGGCTGCCGCCACCCCTGCCCCCGCCAGGCAGGCGGAAAACCGATTGGAAGTGGCCCGCGAAATCACGCCGCGCAATCGTTCGCCGAAGGCCCGCATGATCCCCGTCTTGACCAGGCGGGTGGACCAGATCAGGAGTGCGACACCTGCGAGAAGATTGAGAAAAACGTGCTGACCAGCCAACCGAGCAATTCCTTAGGACGAATCCTTTTCATGACAAGAAAGAGGAATCTATCACATAAGCAATTGAAACAGCATGAACATTAACGTCATATTTCGACGCTTGCGGTCAATTTGTTCCGAAACGTTTTGCGATCTGGCGATCACGCCACGGATCGCAAAAACGTGTCGAACCAAGGAGTGAGAGCGGTGGAGCGCTACCGTCTAGGCGCGGCCTGCTCCCGGTGGTGCCAGTTCGATGCGCATGCCGTCATAGCCCGGTTCCACGCCCGCCGGCAGGCTGCGTCGCAAGGTCTGATAATCCATGTCCGTGTGCATGTTGGTCAGGATGGCGCGGCGCGGTTTCAATTTCTCGATCCAGGCCAGTGTCTCCGGCAGTGACCAATGGCTGGGATGCGGCGTGGGGCGAAGCGCGTCGACGATCCAGATGTCGAGGTCCTGAAGCAATGCTTCGCTTTCTCTAGGCAATCCATTGATATCGCTGGAATATGCAAAGTCCCCAATCCTGAATCCGAGGGATTGGATGTCGCCGTGGTCCTGCTCGAACGGCAGAGCCGTGATCGAGCCGCCGGCGCCGTCGACACTGACCGCCTGCCCGACCGTGATCGTGTTGAGCGTCAGGATGGGAGGATAGGACGAGCCCGGTGGCGTCTCGAAGCAATAGTCGAAACGGTTTCGCAGCAGGGCAGCGGTGCGTCGGTCGGCGTAGACGTCGACAAGGCTGCGCTGATAAAGCGCCAGCACGCGCAGATCGTCGATACCATGGGTATGATCGGCGTGATCATGAGTGTAGAGCACGCCGTCGACCGCCTTGACCTCGGCGTCCAGCAATTGCTGGCGCATGTCGGCGCCGGTATCGATCAGCACCGTGGTACGGCCGCCTTCCGCTCCATCCTGTTCGAGCAGGAGGGCGCAGCGCCGGCGCCGGTTGCGTGGCTCGTGGGGATCGCAACTGCCCCAGCCAAATCCGACCCGGGGGATGCCGCCGGAGGAACCGCAGCCCAGCAATGTCGCAGTCAACTTCATGGCGTCAGGCTGCTGCCTTGATACCGTCGGGACGCGGCATCTTGGTGAAGAGGCGGAAGGCGTTCTCGCTGGTTTGCCTCGCCACCTCGCTTTCGTTCAAGCCGATGGTCTCAGCCAGGATCCGCGCGGTATTGGCCATAAAGGCTGGCTCGTTGCGCTTGCCGCGGAATGGCATGGGCGCGAGATAGGGCGCATCCGTTTCAACCAGCAGCCGGTCATGTGGGACGAAGCGGGCGATATCCCGGATCTCCTCGGCCGACTTGAAGGTGAGGATGCCGGAGAAGGAGACGTAGAAACCGAGCGCGAGCCCCCGCCGGGCCAGTTCGGGGCCGGACGAATAGCAATGGAGGACGGCGCTGAAGGCCCCCTTCTCCATTTCTTCCTCGAGAATGTCGCCGATGTCCTTGTCGGCCTGGCGGGCATGGATCACCAGCGGCAGTCCCGTGAGCCGTGCCGCGGCGATATGCTTGCGAAACCCGCGCGCCTGCATGTCGCGCGGTGCGTAGTCATAGTGATAGTCCAGCCCGGCCTCGCCGATCGCCACCACCTTGGGATGGGCGGCGAGTTCCAGGATGGTGTCGAGCGGGATGTCGTCCTCCTCATGGGCGTGCAGGCAATGCGTGCCGATCGAGCCGAAGACGTCGTCATAGCGCTCGATCAGTGCCCTGATCTTCTCGAACTGGCGGATACGGGTCGAGATGGTGATCATGCGCCCGATCCCGGCCTGGCGGGCACGTGCCACGACGTCGTCGATCTCGGCTTGCAGGTCGGGAAAATCGAGATGGCAGTGGCTATCGATCAGCATGGTTCAGCTTGTCCGTCTCAGGCCTTGCCTGCCCCGTCGACCGCCTCGACATAGCGGGGGAACACGGCTGTCGGTGCCGGCAGTTCGGCGTCCGGTGATAGGCGGCCGTCAATGCCGAGATGGTCGAAGTCGCGCGCGTCTTCCGGCACAGCCAACTGGTCGAGCAGTCGCGCTGCCCCTGCCGGGATCACCGGCTGGGCCAGGATGGCAACCTGGCGGACCACCTCGGCCGTGACGTAAAGCACCGTCTCCATGCGCGCCGGGTTGCTGGTCTTCAGCTTCCAGGGCTCTTCGGCCGCAAAATAGCGGTTGGCTTCGCCCACGACGCTCCACAGATCGGCCAGGATGGTGTGCAGGGCGAAATTGAAGATGGCGTCCCGAGCCTGCCAGATCAGGTTGTCCGCCGCCTTCAGCAATTGTTCGTCGGACGGCAGGAGATCGCCGGGGCTGGGTACCTTGCCACCGCAATTGGCCGCGATCATCTTCAGACAGCGATTGGCCAGATTGCCGAAATCATTGGCGAGGTCGGCATTGATGCGGTTGACGATCGCTTCATGCGAATAATTGCCGTCCTGGCCGAAGGGAACCTCGCGCAGGAAGAAATAGCGCAACTGGTCGACGCCGTAATGCTCGGCAAGGGTGAAGGGATCGATCACGTTGCCGACCGATTTCGACATCTTCTCGCCGCGGTTGAACAGGAAGCCATGGCCGAAGACGCGATGCGGCAACTCGATACCGGCCGACATCAGGAAAGCAGGCCAATAGACCGTGTGGAAGCGCACGATGTCCTTGCCGATGATATGCACGCTGGCCGGCCAGAATTTGGAGCGTTCGGTATCGGTATCCGGAAAGCCTGTCGCCGTCAGGTAATTGGTGAGGGCATCGACCCAGACATACATCACGTGCTTGGGGTTGCCGGGAACCGGCACGCCCCAATCGAAGGTGGTGCGGCTGATGGAAAGGTCACGCAGGCCCGAGCGCACGAAACTCAGGATCTCGTTGCGGCGTTCCTCCGGGCCGATGAAGCCAGGATGGCTCTCATAATGCTTCAGCAGGCGATCCTGATAGGCGGAAAGGCGAAAGAAATAGCTTTCCTCCTCCACCCATTCCACCTTGGCACCGGTCTCGATCACCGAACGGGAGCCATCGGAATTGAGAGCCAGGTCCTTCTCGTCGAAGAAGGCTTCGTCGCGCACCGAATACCAGCCCGAATATTTCGACAGATAGATGTCGCCGGCCGCCTCCATCCGGCGCCAGATTTCCTGGCAGGCGCGATGATGGCGCTCTTCGCTGGTGCGGATGAAATCGTCGTTCGACGCATTGAGCACCCGGGCCATCTCGCGGAAATATTCCGAGTTCTGATCGGCCAGGGCCTGGGCCGTGGTGCCCTGCTTGGCCGCCGTCTGCAGCATCTTCTGGCCGTGCTCGTCGGTGCCTGTGAGGAAGAACACATCATTCCCGTCGAGCCGCTTGAAGCGGGCGATGGCATCGGTCGCGATCAGCTCATAGGCATGCCCGATATGGGGTTTGCCATTGGGATAGGAGATCGCCGTGGTGATGTAATAGGTGTCTTTCTCGGCCATCGATGACGCTTTTCCTGACAACGATGCGCGACACCGCCAGTCAGGCCGCGCATCAGGGATTCCTGATGTAGAGCATTTTCGGAGAAAGTTGAGAGACTTTTCGCCGGAAAATGCCTGGGGCGTTTCGCGAGTCGACGCAATTTCGTCTAAACGCAAAACCCTTCAGGCTGCGGAAGCTTCGGCGAGCAAGCCGAGGGTCGCGAGCACGAAAGGTTTGCGGTCGAGATTATAGGCCTCGACATCACGCGCAGCATGGCGGGCCTTCTCCCATACATCAGCCCAGCGCGCAAGGCGGGCCACGGGTTCGCCACGTGCCGCCAGCAGGCGCTGATGCAGCCATTCGTCGAGGAAGTCGAGCAGGAGCGCGAAATTCTCGTCGCCTGCCTTGTTGGCGCAGCGGTCGGCGAGAGCATGGGCTGCAGCCACGTCGATCCGGGGCAGCTTGGCCAGCAGGTCCGTGAGGGAGCGGTGCAGGGATACCCCCTCCCCGTCCGCCAGGGTCAAGGCGCGCCTGACGCTGCCCTGCGCCAGGGCAGCTCCTGCAGCCAGCCTCTCTTCGGGCAGGTCTGGACGCGCCTGTGCCGCTGCCTTGAGGACATCGGCGTCGCCGAGGGGATCGAGCGTGAGCAGCCGGCAGCGCGAGCGGATGGTCGGCAGGAGGCGGGCCGGCTGATGCGATATCATCAGGAAAAGCACCCGCGGCGGCGGCTCTTCCAGGACTTTGAGCAGGGCGTTGGCGCCCTCACGTGCCAGGTCTTCGGCAGAGTCGATGATGGCGATGCGCCACCCCCCTGCCCCGGCGGTCGAGCCGAGGAAACGCACCACGCTGCGGACGTCGTCGACACGAATGTTGGAATAGAACCCCTTGGTCTTGTCGTTGGGAAGGCGACGCAGCACCGCAAGATCGACATGGGATTGCGACACGATCTGGCGTGCCGCCGTGGCGTCCGCGGCGACCGAGAGGCTGGTCGCCTCGCCGAGTTGGTGAGGATCGGGATGGGTCAGCACGAATTTGGCCATGCGATAGGCCAGCGTTGCCTTGCCGACGCCCTCGGGGCCACCCAACAGCCAGGCGTGATGGATGCGGCCTGAACGATAGGCGCTCAGCAAAGCCTGCTCTGCCCGGTCTTGGCCGATCAATTGCATGGTTTCGCGCGGATGCGGGCTGTCGGCCAGCATGTCGCTTTCGAGGCGTTCGCTCATGCCGGCACCCGGGCCGCATCGAGGTCGAGCCTTCTTCGCACGACGCCGAGAATCGCCGCGGCAACCTCGTCCTGCGAGGCGGAGGCATCGACGACGGCGCAGCGGCGAGGTTCGAATTCGGCGATGGCCAGGAAGGCCTCGCGCAGCTTTTCATGGAAAACCAGGCTCTCTCCCTCGAAGCGATCGATGGCCGCGCCGCGGGAGCGGACCCTGGCGAGCCCATCACGGGCCGGCATGTCGAGAATGAGCGTGAGGTCGGGCACGGTGGAACCCACCACCACGCGTTCGATCGAGCGGATCAAGGCTGGCTCGACCTCGCCCAGCACGCCCTGATAGGCGCGAGTCGAATCCATGAAGCGATCGCATAGCACCCACGCCCCCCTTGCCAAGGCCGGCCTGATCGTTGCGTTGAGATGATCGTCGCGCGCCGCATAGAACAGAATCGTTTCGGCAAAGGGGCCGAAATGCTTGGCGCCGCCGGAAAGCAGCACTTCACGCAATTCCTCGGCATGCGGCGAGCCGCCGGGCTCGCGGGTCAGCAGGGTCTCGACGCCGAGCGCGTTCAAGGATGCCGCCAGCCGGCGGATCTGGGTAGACTTACCCACACCCTCGCCGCCTTCGAACGTTATGAACCGGCCCTTCATCGCTTGTCGTGCCCACCCTGTATCAATCCGATGCCAAGCTCGTAGATAGCACCGAATGCGCGTTGGGGAAGACTGCCGACTGGCACATCGGCGGCTGCATACAGGGGAATTTCCAGAGACACCTGTCCCTCGCGCAGGATCTGGAGCCGGCCGACGGCGCTGTTTTTCTGTACCGGGGCCTCGAGGGGCCCGTCATAGAGCAATTTGGCACTGAGTTTTTCCGTGCCGCTGCTGTCTACCAGCATGGAGACGTCGCGATCGGCCACGACGGGCACGGAATTGGCCGTGCCGCCATAGACGGAAGCCTCGCCGACGATCTCCCCCTTGGCGAAGACGAGACGCGGGCGGAATGAATTTTCGGCCCATTCAAGGACCCGTTTGGCTTCCGTCGCCCGTTCGGCATTCGATTGCAGGCCGTGCAGCACCATGATGAAGTGCTGGTCGCCGTGAAGGGCCGAAACGACCACGCCATAGCCCGCCGTGTCGGATGCTCCGGTGACGCCGCCATCGACCCCCAAGCCCTGGGTGAGCAGGGGATTGCGGTTGGTCTGCCGGATCTTGTTCCAGGTGAAATCCCGCTCCTGGTAGATGGCATAGATGTCCGGCTCGTTCCGGCGGAGCCAGCCGAGCAGCCGGGCGAGGTCCCGCGCCGTGGTCAATTGGGCCGGATCGGCAAAGCCGGTGACATTGCGGAACTGCGTGTGCTGCAAGCCGATTTCGGCGGCCAGCGTGTTCATCCGCGGCACCAGGCCCTCGAGCTGGCCCGTGAGCCCCGCCGACAACGCGAGGCAGGCATCATTGGCGGCCTGGACCATCACCCCGCGCAGGAGATCATCGACACGCACCCGGCTCCTCACGGCGGCGAACATGGTGGCACTGCCCGAGGGGGCACCACCCTTGCGCCAGATGTCCTCCGAAATCGGATATTCGGTCTCTCTCGAAGCCTGGCCCTTGCGCAGGGCTTCGGCGACGACGGCGACGGTCATGATCTTGGCCATGGCGGCTGGCTCGACCGGCTTGTCGGCGTTCTTGTCGAGCAGGACCGTGCCCGAACCTGTTTCGATCACCAGGGCGATCGGCGCGGTGGTGGTGAACGGCTCCGCACGCAACGGTGGCACCAGCACGACGGCCGCCAGAAATAGCCCGATGACAACGCTTTTCATCGCCGATGTCCGTTCTGCCCGATAGTACCAAATTCGCGCGCTCCGGCGCAATTGCGCCTGGTCCGCAGCATCCGAAAACAGGTGACGTCCGCTTCAGAGAGCGTTAATTCCATTGAACATCATGCCAGCCAATCGTGAATCAAATCATCGTTCGATCGTCATTGTGGGCGCTGGGCTCGCAGGCTTGGCCTGTGCCGCGGTCCTTGCTGCAAAAGGCTTCAGGACCACCCTGGTGGGCCCGCCCGGCAATGTTGGCGACACCCGTACCACCGCTCTGCTCGACGGCAGCATCCAGGCTCTGGCGAAGGCGGGCATTCCGATTGCGGGCCATCCGGAGGCAGCGCCGCTGCGGGTGATGTCCATCGTCGATGCGACACAACGGCTCCTGCGTGCACGCCCTGTCGCCTTCAAGGCGGAGGAGATCGGCTTGGAGGCCTTTGGCTGGAATATCCCCAATGGCGCCCTGACCCAGATCCTTCAGGCCCGCCTGCAGGAGGCCGGTGTCGAACATCTGCCGGTGCGGGTGCTTGCCGCCGAACGCGGCTCGAGCGGCCTCGTTCTCAAGCTGGATGGACGGCCTGATCTGACCGCCGATCTCGCCGTTGCCGCCGACGGGCGCAGCTCCCTCGTCAGGCAGGCGGCCGGGATCGAGACGCGGAGCCATGACTATCCGCAGATGGCACTGGCCCTCAATCTGAAGATCGGCCGCCTGCATCGCGATGTCTCCACGGAGTTCCACACCGAGTCCGGTCCGTTCACATTGGTGCCCCTGCCGGGGCAGCGGGCCAGCCTCGTCTGGGTGGTCTCCCCTGAAAAGGCGGATGAGTTGCGGGCAATGGATGATGCGGCCCTCTCCCGGGCCATCGAAATCCAGAGCCATGCCCTGCTCGGCCATGTCGAGGTCGACGGCCGGCGCTCCTTCTGGCCGATGAGTGCTGTGGTGGCGGTGACCCAGGCGGCCGAGCGGGTCGCGCTGATCGGCGAGGCCGCCCATGTGCTGCCGCCGATCGGGGCGCAAGGCTTCAATCTGACACTGCGCGATATCGCGGCCCTGGCCAAGGCCCTGGAGGCCGCCCGCGATCCCGGCGATGCCGGCGTGACCGAGGCCTATGCCAAGGCAAGGCGGCTCGACATCGGGACGCGCCATTCGGCGGTCGATCTCTTGAACCGGTCCTTGCTCTCAGGGCATTTCCCTCTGCAGGGCCTGCGTGGTCTGGGGCTCTACGCCCTTGAGCGTGTCGGTCCCCTGAGGCGGGTGATGATGCGGCAGGGGCTCGCTCGCGCCGCCGAGCATTGAATTCTTCCCGCTTCTGGTTTCAATGGCCAGCGGGACGAGCACGTCGTGGAAACAGCGGAAGGCATCGTGGCAGGCGGCGCAGACGAAAAGGGGGGAAGACGCCGCACGCGGCGGATCAAATACGCCTTCGAATATAGCGCACTGCGTGCCCTTGCCGGCTTGTTGCATATATTGCCCATCGACTTCAGCTCATGGGTGATGGGGGCGATTTGGCGCCTCGTCGCGCCGCATCTGCGCCGCCATGAACGTGCCCTTCGTCATCTTGCCGCGGCCTACCCCGAAAAATCGCGTGCCGAGATCGAAGCCATCGCACGGGCCATGTGGATGCAACTCGGCCGGACTTTTGCAGAAGCGCTGATCAGCGAGCGCATCATGCGTGCCGGCCGCATCGACGACCGCACCGGCACGCTATTGGATACGCTGAAGATTTCCGGCAAGGGCAGCGTCTTTGTCTCGATGCATACCGGCAATTGGGAATTGGTGATCTATCCAACCCTGGTCCGCGGCATCAAGGCCGCCGGTGTCTATCAACGCATGAAAAACCCCAAGGTCGACGACTATATCATGCTGGCCCGGCGGGACCGCTATGCGCGCGGCCTGTTCGCCAAGGGCAACGACATTGCGCGCAAGCTGATGCGCATCGTACGCGAAGGCGGTTCGGTCGCATTGCTGGCGGATCTGCGCGACCGCCGGGGCGTCGTGGTGCCATTCTTCGGCCGTCCGGCCCCGACCACGCCATTTCCGGCCTTGCTGGCACGCAGCAACGATGCCGTATTGCTTGCTGCGCGTTGCGTACGCACCCGCGGCGTGCATTTCTATATCGAGACGGAGAGGATCGAGGTGCCGCATACCGCCGACCGCGATGCCGACATCGCCGAAGCGACGCGCAGAATTCATGTCCTGTTCGAGCGGTGGATCCGCGAACAGCCCGAACAATGGATGTGGGCACACCGACGCTGGGGATGATGGCCGGCCATGTCATCCCTCTCTTAATGAAATATTGGACGACTTTGACGAGAATACTGCTATCCTGATAACGGGATAGCAGGTCCGCGCAGTTGTGGCGGACTCGGTATCGCCCGGCTTGCAGGCATCACTATTGCAGACTTGCCGAGCACAGATGACGATTGAACGGCGTATGAATAAAGCGCGGGAAGCAAAGTTCTTTATCGGTCAAGTGGTGCGCCACCGCATCTATCCATTCCGCGGCGTCATCTTCGATGTCGATCCGGAGTTCGCCAATACGGAAGAATGGTGGCAGTCCATTCCGGAAGATGTGCGCCCTTCGAAGGATCAGCCCTTCTATCATCTGTTCGCGGAGAATGAGGAGACCGAATATGTCGCCTATGTCTCCGAGCAGAATCTGGTGATCGACGACAGTGGCAGGCCGGTCCGGAATACGCAGATCGAGGAACTCTTCGATCGCGATGACGATGGCGGCTATCGGCTGAAGCCCGGGACGCGGCACTGACAACGTGGCCCGTTGAGCGTTTCGGCGACTTCTGCGATCGGTGCGAGGCAGCCACCTTCCGATATGAAAAGGCCGGCCCGAAGGCCGGCCTCTGTCATTTCATTGCGCGGGGGCTGCCGGCGCCGCGGGAGCTGCCGGCGCAGCCGGTGTCGCAGGAGCGGCACCGCCCTGCTGTTGCTGCTGCTTGCGCTGGGCATCGATCAGGGGCTGGAAAATCGCCTGCAGCTTCTCGCCATAAGCCTTCTGCTTGGCAGCATAGCCAGCCTGGTCGATGCCCTGGGCATCGAGAGCCTTGCCGAGGCCGTCCAGGCCGATCTCCAGAGAAATGGGCTGCCCCTGGAAGGTGATCGCCTGCACCTTCAGCTTCTTGCCTTTCTTGAGGTTTGCCAGATTGGCATCGGTCAAGGGCATGTCGGCGATGCAGCTCGGCCCCGTGCAGATGCGATACTTGGCCGTGTCGATGGTCTGGTCATCGACGAGGACGCGGGCTCCCAGCGGCAGCACCACACCAGCCGGAATGATCACGGTGAGCTTAGGTTTGCCGCCCTTCTCCTGACCGACCTGCGCGGTCATCATCCAAGCGGCCGTCGGCGCCAGAAGGTCGCGCACGGTCTGGCAGGTGTCCTTGCCGTCGGGGGTCTTGGCGCAGATCTTGGTCCAGTCCGGCTGGTCGAATTTGGGCAGTTCGGGCTGCTGGCCAGCAGGCTGGGGCTGTTGCTGGGCCAGCGCCGTACCGGCCGACAGGATCAAGGCTGCCGCGGCGCCAGCGATCAGAGAGTTTCGCATAATCTGGATTCCTGTTCCTGGGCGGTCTTATTGAGCAGGCGCCGGATTGGCGTTGAGCTGCTGGCGCGCCTTCTCGGCGGCGTCCTGCAACTGCTGCTGCAGCTTCTTCTGCTCGTCGACGATCGATTGGGGATCGAGGGGCTTGTTGTCGAGTGCCTTGGCGAAGCCCTCGGTGCCCAGGGGCAGTTGGACGCCCTGGTTGGGGGTCTTGAAGGCGATCGCCAGGGTCTTGGAGGCGCGGAGGGCCTTGAGCTGTGCCTCATCGATCGGAAGTTCGACCAGGCAGCCTTCGGGAGAGCAGACGGCATATTTGCCGGTGGAGAAGGCGGCATTGTCGAGATAGAGGCCGACACCAGGCTGGATCAGGGCGCCGACCGGCAGGACGAGCCGCAGGATCTGCTTCTTGTCGGTGACGTTCTGCATCAGGATGGCCGTCATCATCGTCTGCCCCGTATCGGACCGCAGGTCGCGACGGGTCAGGCAGATTTCCTTCTTGGCCTGATCGGTCTGGCACAGCTTCACCCAATCGGGCTGGGAGCTGGAGATGGCGGGAGTGGTTGCGCCTTCCAGGCCGGGAACCGGCTCAGCGGGGGCTGCAGCTGCCGCGGGAGCGGCCGCTGCAGGCTTCTGCGCCGGCTTGGCTGCAGGTGCCTTCGGCTTCGTGGCGGGTGCGGCCGGCTTGGCGGGCGTATCCTGTGCCAATGCGGGTGTCACCGCAAGGCTGAGCGCCGCAAGAGCTGCAGTCGCAAGGAGGCGGAACGACATCATGCAAAATCCTTGGATCCTAAGTCCGCCGCCGCAACGCGCTGGGCAAGCGCGGGTTGGCAACGCACCGATGGGGCTGAATGTCTCTCATCGCCGACGAAGGCGCCAAGATGACGATTTCGGGAAAGGTCCTTAAACGAAGCGGGCACGGGTTTCCAGCCTCGAAAACGACCTATGGCGACGGTGTCGCAGCTTGTGCATGACAAATTGAAGAAAACGTGACCAGCCTGCCATATCCGGCATTCGAGTTGCGAAAATTGCGGGAGAGCAAACCGTGCCGCCTTCATCGGAAGGCGATTCGCTTGCCCTGGACCTCAGCGGCGCCCACCCTCCCCCGCCAGGGAGGCCTCTTCCTGCTCTTCCTCCGGCCGCGAAGGGGCTTCCTTGTCGGCCGAGCGCCAGACGATCAGACAAAGGATCGCGACCGGCAGGCCGATGGTCGAGGTTGCCGAGAAAAAGACAGGGTAGCCGAAAAGATCGACCATCTTGCCCGACATGCCGGCCAGCAACTTACCTGGCAGCGCATAGAGCGAACTCAGCAGGGCGTACTGGCTGGCGGCAAAGGCCGGAGATGTCAGAGAGGACATGTAGGCCATCAAGGCGGTGCCAGCGAAGCCACCCGCGAAGCTTTCGACGCTCACCGCCAAGGCCAGATAGGTCGAATCCGCCCCTTTGGCCGCCAACAGGGCCATGCTCAAATGTGAAGTGGCCGCAGCGATGCCGCCGAAGAGCAGCGACGGCATCAGGCCGAAGCGCCAGATGCAAAAACCGCCGACGAACGGAGCCGTCAGGCCGATGGCGAAACCGTAAATCTTCGAAATATTGGCGATCTCGGCCTTGGAGAAGCCAAGATCGATATAGAGGGGATTGGACATCACGCCAGCCAGAAAGTCCGGCAGGCGATAGAGTGCGATGAGCAGCATGATCGGCAGGAGGATCCAGCCTCGGCGCAGGAAGAGATCGCTCAACGCTTCCTTGTAGGCGATCAGCCAATCGGGCCAATTGGATGCTCTTTGCGGACTGGCAGGCTTGCCATCGTCGAATACGGAGACGAGCTTGCCCTCGAGTGTTTCCTTTTCAGCGGCAGGTGGGTCCGGCGCGAGCAAGGCGGCCAGGATGCCGACGAGCATCAATGCAGCCATCGCGCCATAGGCCGCCTGCCAGTCGAAATACTCGGCCAGATAAAGGGCGCCCGCCCCGGCGCACAAGATGCCGACGCGATAGCCGAGCTGGGAGACCGCCAGCATGATGCCCTGACGATCACGGGGGATGACATTGATGCGCCAGCCGTCGATCACCACGTCCTGGCTGGCGGCGAAGAATGCCGTGACCGTGGTCCAGAATATCGTCATTCCCAGCGAGCTTGCAGGATTGCTACCGGCGAGGCCGAACAGGCCCAGGATGACGCCCATCTGCGTGATCAGCAGCCAACCGCGCCATCGCCCCATCATCCGTCCCAGCACCGGCGGGTCGAAACGCTCCAGCAGCGGCGCCCAGAGGAACTTGATGCTGTAGAACAGCGTCGCATAGAACATCAGGCCGATGTCGGTGCGTGTGATCCCAACCTCGCGCAGCCTCGCTGATTGCGTCGAGAACACCAGCAGGAAGGGCAAGCCTGAACTGAAGCCGAGCAACAGCATGAAAGCGAGGCGCTTGTCGGCGGCGATGTCGCGCAGGAGCGTGAGGAATTTCTGACCGGGAATCATGTCCGCGATTATGGATCGCCCGGCCGGGCAGGCCAAATGCTTTGATGTGCAAGACCTCTTGCCGGCACGGGCATGTAGGACGGCAGCTGCTCAAGGTGTGGATGGTGCCCGCGGGTGGGACGACCCGGACCGACAAACCGGCTATGGCTTTGCCGTCATCCAGCGTTAGACTCACCTGGATCTGATTCGTGCCCCGTGAATACCTGAGGCCCCATGACGTCAGACATCACGCCCAGGATTGCCCCCGCTCCCCCGACCCTCGACCAGTTGCTGCGCCTCAGCGCCCAGCGCGGCGGCGATACGCTGGCCCTGGTCGATGCCCCGGATCGCCCGCTCTGGGCCGACGGCGCGCCTCGCCGGTTGACCTGGAACCAGGTCGATGCTGCGGTTTCCGCGGTTGCCGGCCGCTTTTTCGAAATGGGATTGCCGAGCGAAGCGCTGGTCTGCATGCAGGGGCTCAATGTCACGGATACGTTGATCGCGCTGCTCGGCTGCATCCGGGCCGGTTTGGTGGCGGTGATCGTTCCGATCGACTTCTCGCCGGCCGAGATCGTTGGCGTCGCGGAGCGCCTGAATGCCAAGGCAATCCTGGCGGCGCGGCGCATGGGCGATGTCCAGCCCCTGCGCTCCCTTCGTCACCTCGTCGACGAGTCCATTGCCGATATTCGCTTCATCGGGGCCTTCGGCGCGGATCTGCCCGGGGGAACGGTCTCGTTCGAGGATTGCATCGGCTACCCGCGTAGCGGCGTGATCACCCGCCTGTCGCGGCGCGAGCGTCCCGAGGAAAGCCTGGCGATCATGACGATCGATCGAGGTCCGGAGGGGGATTTCGCCGTCGCCCGCAATCACCGCGAATGGCATGCAGTCGCAGCGGTCCTGGTCGCCGAACTCGGCCTGTCGCGAACCTCGCGCCTGCTGTGTCCGATGGCGCCATCAGGGCTTGCCGGGCTTGCCGGCGGTCTGGTGTCATGGCTCAGCACGGGATGCCAGCTCGTCTTGCACCAGGCTTTCGATGCGACGGTATTTGCCGTCCAGATCACGATGCATGGTGTCACCCACGCCTTGCTGCCCGATGCGGTGTTGCGCGCCGGCCTCGTCGACGGCTTGTTCGATAGCCGCAAGCTCGAGAAGGTTGCAGGCCTTGCGCGCGCGCCCCATACAGCCGTCGTGCCGGCAGGTGCTCCCTGCCCCATTCCTCATTTCGCCGTGCTCGGTGAGATCGGCATCGTGCCGATGCGCCCGCTGGAGGATGGCGGGTTCGGGCTCGAAGCCCTGATCCCGTCCCCGGAAGACGCTACGTTGCCGCTGGTCGAGGCCGGCATTGAGGAAGGCGGCTATCTCGCCCTGCGTGGCCAGCAGGTGCCGGGGATCGGTTTCGACGTCAGCGAGCGGGAGGTTTCCTATCCCGTCGGGGCGGAGGGCTGGGTATCGACCTCCTACCCCGCTTCAGGAACCGCGGAGCGAAGCGGCGGCCTCCTCGAGATTACGGGCGCACGCTATGGCAGGCCCATGAGCGCACAGGAAGCATCGCTGCTCCATGAGCCTAGCCAGAGCGTCGATACTTCGAAGGCCAACCAGCCGCTTGCGGGCGCGGCCTGACGTCGGGGCAAAAACGGAGGGCGATCTCGCTCCACTTCTCGATGGAGTTGGAGAGAGCGCCCCTTCCTACCAAACCCGCCCGCGCGCTGCGACAGGCTCGGGACCGACAAGGGTCTCGCCGCGGCAGAGGACCACGAAGTCCAGCATATTGGCGACGACGCAGGCGTGATTGGGCACGATGCGCACGCGGTCGCCCACGGACAGATTGATCGGCTGTTCGGTGACCAGCCTGCCATGCTCTTCCGAGAGCTGGTCGATCGCGATATCCGGACGACCGAGGACATGGCCATGACCCGTCAGGCCGAGCAGGTCTGAGGTCAGAACCTTCGAGCCGGCATCGATGATGGCCCTGTGTGTATCGGGTACCGATACGACGGTGGCAACGACGTTGAGGGCGCAGTCATCGAAACCGCAGACGCCGCGGGTGACGAGGGAACGGTCATTATAGACATAGGTGCCGGGCCGGTATTCGGTGACGATGGACGCCTCATGCGCCCGCCACATATCCGGCGATCCGCCACTCGTGATCGTTTCGACAGGAATTCCAAAGACTTCGATCAGGGATTTCGCTCTTTGCATGAAATCCTGCACCGCTTCGGTTCCACCGACCGGTGGGTAGGTCATCAGTCCGCCGAAGGCGAGTTCGGATGATGCCGCGATGCGGTTTGCCAGTTCCGCAGCCGCCTCGGGCGTGGGAACGCCGCAGCGCCGGGCGCCGGTATCGCACTCGACCAGCACGGTCAGCTTGCGCCCCGTTCCCTTCATGGCCGCCGCCAATTCGTCGACGACAGCAGCGCTGTCGGCGACGACGCTGAGACGGATGCGTTCGGAGAGTGCCCGCAGGCGTTCACGCTTGGCCTCGCCCACCAGGTTATAGGTGATCAGGACATCGTCGAGCCCGGTGCCATCGGTCATGGCGTCGGCCTCCGACAGCTTCTGGCAGGTGATGCCGACCGCCCCTTGCTCGACCTGGAAGCGAGCCAGGCGCGGCAGCTTATGCGTCTTGATATGCGGCCGCAGCTTGAGGCCGTGTTCGTCGCAATAGGCCTGGAGCCGCACGACATTGCGTTCGGCAATGTCGAGGTCGACCTGGACGAAGGGGGTTTCGACGGAAGAGAGGGAGGGCATTGCCATCGTTGTGTCCGATCAGGCGGCTTTCTTCGTCTCGGCGATGCGAGCGAGATTCTTGAGAATGACGGCCGTACCCTTGAGCCGGTCGTCGGGCTTGTCGAAATCGCGCTGGAACAGGATGCGCATGTCGGGGCGGACCTTGGCGAAGGAGCCCTGCTCGGCGATGTAGCGCACCAGCCCGTCCGGATTGGCGAAGGCGTTGTCGCGGAAGGAAACCACGACGCCTTTCGGGCCGGCATCGACCTTCTCGACATTGGCGCGCCGGCACAGGGCCTTGATCGACATCAGCTTGAGAAGCTGGTCGACCTCGGCCGGCCGCTCGCCGAAGCGATCGGTGAGCTCGGCGCCGAAAGCGTCGATCTCGGCATCGGTATCCAGGGAAGACAGGCGGCGATAGAGGCTGAGGCGCAATGTCAGGTCCGGCACATAGTCCTCCGGGATCATCACCGGCGTGCCGATGGTGATCTGCGGCGACCACTGTTCCTCGACCTCGGTCTCGACGCCGCCTTCCTTGAGGGCCGCGACGGCCTCTTCCAGCATCTGCTGGTAGAGCTCGTAGCCGACTTCCTTGATATGGCCGGACTGCTCGTCGCCGAGCAGGTTGCCGGCGCCGCGGATGTCGAGATCGTGCGAGGCGAGCTGGAAGCCGGCGCCGAGGGTATCCAGGGACTGCAGCACCTTGAGCCGGCGCTCGGCCCCAGGGGTGATAGTGCGGTTGGCCGGCAGGGTGAACAGGGCATAGGCCCGGGTCTTGGAACGCCCGACACGGCCGCGTAGCTGGTAGAGCTGGGCGAGGCCGAACATGTCGGCGCGCCAGACGATCAGCGTGTTGGCCGTGGGAATGTCGAGGCCGGATTCGACGATCGTGGTCGAGAGCAGGATATCGTATTTGCCCTCGTAGAACGCTGTCATCACGTCTTCGAGCTGGCCGGCCGCCATCTGGCCATGGCCGATGGCGACCTTGGCCTCGGGGGCGTATTCGTCGAGGAAGGCCTTGGCATCGGCAATGTCCTCGATGCGCGGCACCACGAAGAAACTCTGGCCGCCGCGATAGCGTTCGCGCATCAGCGCCTCGCGCAGCACCACCGGATCGAAGGGCGTCACGAAGGTGCGCACAGCCAGGCGATCGACGGGCGGGGTGGCAATGATCGACAATTCGCGCACGCCGGTGAGGGCGAGCTGCAGGGTGCGCGGGATCGGTGTCGCCGACAGCGTCAGCACATGCACCTCGGCGCGCAACTGCTTGAGGCGTTCCTTGTGGCCCACGCCGAAATGCTGCTCTTCGTCGATGATGAGCAGGCCGAGATCGCGGAAAGCGATGGTCTTGGCCAGCAGGGCATGGGTGCCGACCACGATGTCGACATCGCCCGACGCCAGGCCCGCTCTGGTCTTGCGGGCCTCTTCGGCCGGCACGAAGCGCGAGAGCTGGGCGACCTTGACAGGCAGCCCCTTGAAGCGGTCGGCAAAGGTCTTGGCGTGCTGGCGAGCGAGCAGCGTGGTAGGCACCACCACGGCGACCTGCCTGCCCGTCAGCGCGCAGGCAAAGGCGGCGCGCAGGGCCACTTCCGTCTTGCCGAAGCCGACATCGCCGCAGACCAGGCGATCCATGGGCCGGCCGGAGGCGAGATCCTCGAGCACCGAGTCGATGGCGAATTGCTGGTCTTCGGTCTCGCTATAGGGGAAGCGCGCGGCGAATTCGTCGTAGAGGCCCTGGGCGGGGATCAGCTTCGGCGCCTCCCGCAGTGCACGTGCCGCAGCGATCTTGATCAGCTCACCCGCCATTTCGCGGATGCGCTTCTTCATGCGCGCCTTGCGTTCCTGCCAACCACGGCCGCCGAGCTTGTCGAGCTGCGCTTCGGCGTCTTCCGAGCCGTAGCGCGACAGCAACTCCAGATTTTCCACCGGTAGGAACAGCTTGTCGCCGCCCGCATAGTGGATTTCGAGGCAGTCGTGCGGGGCGCCCACGGCGGTCACTGTCTGCAGGCCGACGAAGCGCCCGATGCCGTGCTCGACATGCACGACGATGTCGCCGGGCGAGAGCGTGCCGATCTCGGTCAGGAAGTTCTGGGCGCGCTTGCGCTTGGCCGTGCGGCGCACCAGGCGATCTCCGAGAACGTCCTGCTCGGAGATGATGGCGAGGTCTGATGTCTCGAAGCCCGTCTCGAGCGGCAGCACGCCGAGGGCGATCTCGCTTTTCGGCAAGGCCAGGGCACGGGCGAAATCGGGAACCGGCTTGGCCTGGGTGAGGCCGTGATCGGCGAGCACGGCACCGAGCCTTTCGCGCGAGCCGTCGGTCCAGCCCGCCACGATGACCCGCTGGCCATCGGCCTGCAGGGTGCGGATGTGGCGGACGACGGCGTCGAAGACGTTGGCGTCTTCCGCTGCGCGTTCCGCCGCGAAGTTATGGCCCTGCCGGCCGCCGCAGTCGACGATTTCACGACCGGGCGCAGGAGGCGATGCGAAGGGCGTCAGACGTGCCAGGGACGCCTCGTCGAGCCGGCGGCGCCATTCCTCGGGCGCGATGTAGAGGCGATCCGGCGGCAGCGGCTTGTAGGGCACGCTCTCGCCGGGTTTGCCCAGCACGTCGCGGCGGGCGTCGTAATAGTCCTTGATCTGCGCCAGCCTTTCGCCGGCGGCATCCTCGGCCAGCGCATCGAGCGCGACGGGAACTTCGGGCAGGTAGTCGAACAGCGTGTCGAGCTTGTTGTGGAACAGCGGCAGCCAGTGTTCGAGGCCGACATAGCGTCGGCCTTCCGAGATGGCTTCATAAAGCGGGTCGCCACGGGTCTGGGCGCCGAATTCGGCGAGATAGGCCTGGCGGAAGCGCTTGATCGTCTCGGTGGTGAGCTGGACTTCGCTCATCGGCACGAGGTCGAGCATGCGCAACTGGGTCTGGGAGCGCTGGGTCTCGACGTCGAAGCTGCGGATGGATTCGAGCGTGTCGCCGAAGAAGTCGAGACGCACCGGAATGGCAAGGCCCGGCGGATAGAGATCGAGGATGCCGCCGCGCACCGCATATTCGCCGGTCTCGCGCACCGTGGAGGAGCGCAGATAGCCATTATGTTCCAGCCAGGCCGACAGCCGGTCCATGTTGACGGCATTGCCGGGCGCCGCCGAGAGCGATTGGGCGGCGATGAGGTCGCGGGACGGCACGCGCTGCAGCACGGCATTGACGGTGGTAAGCACGATACGGGGCTTGTCCCCGCCCCTGGTGGTCGCCAGCCGCGACAGTGCCGTCATGCGCCGCGCCACGACGGTGGCATTCGGGGAAACCCTGTCATAGGGCTGGCAGTCCCAGGCGGGAAAGTTGATGACGTCGATATCGGGCGCGTAGAACTGGAGGGCCGCTTCCAGTGTGGCGGAGCGCGTGCCGTCGCGCGCGACGTGTAGAAGGGCCGCCGGCCGCTCTCGGGCCTGCGCCACCAGCTTGCGCGCCAAATCGGCGAGCACGAGGCCATCCTGGCCATCGGCGCAATTGGAGAAAACGAGTTGTCCGCCGGGGCGATTCAGGACTTCGGCGAGTCGATCGGCGGCTTTCATGCAAACATCGGCTTCATGGTGAAATGGTAATCGCGCAGTCGCCGGAACACGGGCGTATCGAATTCGCCCGGTACCGGCTCTTCGTTCCTGATCCAGGCGTAGAGTTCATGATCGGGGGCATCGATGAGCGACTCGAAGTCGGCGACTTCTTCCTCGGACAGCTCGACGATGACGGCATCGCAGAAACTGCCCATGATGAGGTCCATCTCGCGAAAACCGCGATGCCAGGCCCGGTAGACGATCCGTCTGCGACGCGGGTCAAGTTCCTCAGAAGTGCGTATCGTTCCGGACATGTTCTCGATCCTGTTGGCTCGCTGTATAGAGAGTAAGAGGCCTTGTGGAAACCATGGAAGATCGAAATATCATCCGTGCGGTCAAATTCCCTGGGCGCGGGCTGCGGGGTGACGGGGGGGCCGTGATGCCGATCGGATTGAAACGCGCTTATGATCCACCCGCTTCCTCTGATGGCCTGCGCATCCTGGTCGATCGCCTATGGCCTCGGGGCCTGTCCAAGCCGGAGGCGCATATCGACATCTGGGCCAAGGATGTCGCCCCCAGCCCTGCCCTGCGGCAATGGTTCGGCCACGACCCGGCGAAATGGCAGGAATTTCAGGCCCGCTACGAAAGTGAACTCGCGCACAACAACGAGGCTGTCGTCGCGCTCCGCCGCCTGATCGGTGACAAGGTCGCCACCCTGATCTATGCCGCCAGGGATGCCGAACACACCCATGCGCTGGTAATCAGAGGAATACTGGAGCGCATGCGGGTCTAAGTACGACAATCCGCTTTGTTTTTCTTGCCTTGCCTCGCAATACCCCCTTCTCCCCTTGCGGGAGAAGGTCCCGGCAGGGGGATGAGGGGGAAATGCAGAGCGCCCAAGCAAACCAAAACACTAGATTGCACGGTGCCGCCACCTGTTCTCTTTCGAGGCAATGCGACCGGTTTCCTTCCTCTGAAACTTGCCTCTTGCCGCCTGCCCGGTCAAAAGAGCCGGTGAGGCTTTCATGCGTCCGGCGATTCTGACCCCCCTGTTCGCTTCCGTCTCATCCCTGCCAGGGATCGGGCCGAAGCTGGTGAAGCTGCTCACCCGCCTCCTCGGAGGCGCGGAGCCGGTTGGAGCGCGGGTCGTCGATGCCCTGTTCCACCTGCCGGCCAATGTGCTCGATCGCCGCCGCCGCCCCAAATTGGCGGATGCGCCGATCGGCGAATTGGTAATGGTCGAAGTCGTGGTGGAACGCCACCGGGCCAGCGGCGGCAAAGGCCCCTATCGCGTTTATGTCCATGACGATACGGGGGACCTGACCCTCGTCTTCTTTGCAGCACAGACGAGTTGGATCGAGCATGCCCTGCCCGTCGGCGAGCGGCGATGGCTGAGCGGCAAGATCGAGCTGTTCGACGGTATGCGCCAGATGGTGCATCCCGATCGGATCGTCGATGAGGAAGGGCTTAAATCACTGCCTTTGGTCGAGCCAGTCTATCCGCTGACGGAGGGGCTCTATCCGCGCCAGATCCAGAAGGCAGCTCAGGAGGCTTTGGCGCGCACCCCCGAACTCGCCGAATGGCAGGACCCGGCCTGGCTCAAGGCCCAGCGCTGGCCGGGGTTCCGCGAGGCCTTGGCCGCACTGCATTCGCCGGAGACGCCCCAGATTGTGGCGCCGGACTCAGCGCCCAGGCTGCGACTTGCCTATGACGAACTCTTGGCCTCTCAGCTCGCCCTCGCCATGGTGCGCGCCCATAACAAGGCTCTGCCTGGACTGTCCGTCGCCGGAACGGGGAGCATCTCGGCCCGGATCGAGGCCGCCCTGCCCTTCAAGCTCACGGCGAGCCAGGTCACGGCGTTGGCCGACATTCGTGCCGATATGGCGGCTCCGACGCGCATGCTGCGGCTGCTGCAGGGCGATGTCGGCTCGGGCAAGACGGTGGTGGCGCTGCTCGCGATGGCCACCATGGTGGAAGGCGGCCGGCAGGCCGCGCTGATGGCGCCGACCGAGATCCTCGCCCGCCAGCACCTGACCACCATCCAGCCCCTTGCCGAGGCCGCCGGTCTGCGCGTCGGCCTGATCACGGGGCGCGACAAGGCGCGCGAACGTACGCGCATGCAGGCCGCGCTGAAGGATGGCAGCATCGACATCGTGGTCGGCACCCATGCCCTGTTCCAGGAAGATGTCGAGTTTCGCGATCTCGGGCTTGCCATCGTCGACGAGCAGCATCGCTTCGGCGTGCATCAGCGCCTGGCTTTGAGCCGCAAGAATGCCGGCATCGACGTTCTGGTGATGACGGCCACGCCAATTCCGCGCAGCCTGGTGCTGACCTATTTCGGCGACATGGACTCCTCCCAGCTCCGCGAAAAGCCGGCCGGGCGCAAGCCGGTCGACACGCGCCTGATCTCGCTGGAACGGCTCGACGAGGTGGTGAACGGGTTGGGGCGCCTGCTGCAGACCGGCGCACGGGCCTATTGGGTCTGTCCCCTCATCGCTGAATCCGAGACCCTCGATGTCGCAGCCGCCGAGGATCGCTATGCCCACCTCGTCTCCCTCTTCGGCGACAAGGTCGGCCTGCTGCATGGCCAGATGAAAGGTGCGGCCAAGGACGAGGTGATGGCCCGGTTCGTGGCGGGCGATCTGCGTGTCCTGGTTTCGACCACCGTGATCGAAGTTGGTGTCAATGTGCCGGAGGCGACGGTGATGGTGGTGGAGCATGCCGAGCGCTTCGGCCTCGCCCAGCTCCATCAGCTCCGCGGGCGCATCGGGCGCGGTTCGGACAAGTCGACCTGCCTCCTGCTCTACAAGGGCCCGCTTGGGGAAATTTCCCGCAAACGGCTCGAGATCATGCGCGAGACAGAGGATGGCTTCCGCATTGCCGAGGAGGATCTGAAATTGCGCGGCGAAGGCGACGTGCTCGGCACGCGCCAGTCCGGCATGCCGGGCTTCCGGGTGGCCGATCTCGACAGCCATCGCCATCTGCTTGCCCCCGCCAATGACGATGCCAGGCTGGTGCTGGCCCGCGATCCGGAACTCGTCTCCCCTCGCGGCGTTGCTCTGCGGACCCTGCTCTATCTGTTCGAGCGCGATGAAGCCGTGCGCCTGCTGCGATCAGGATAGCGCAAGGGAAACTGGCGTGTATTCTACGGGTCATGCCAGCCTCTGCCCGGGGAATATCGCAATGACATCAGATGCCCATCCGGCCAACTTCGCCGAAGCCCAGGCCAGGACCCGGGCGAGCTATGACGAGATACCCTATGTTTCCCATGCCTTCCCGCAGACCCATCCGGCAAGGCTCGCCGCCACGGCCAGGCTGTTCGGTCTCGAAATGCCGCCGCTCGGCAAGATGCGCGTGCTCGAGATCGGCTGCGCCAGCGGCGGCAATCTCATTCCCCTGGCTGCCGCCTATCCCGAGGGGCGTTTTCTCGGGCTCGACCTCTCCGGCATCCAGATCGCCGACGGCCGCAAGCGGATCGAGGCGATCGGCCTGACCAACATCGAATTGCGCCAGCAGGACATCACCTTTTTCGACAATCCCGGCCACCGCTTCGATTTCATCCTCTGTCATGGCGTCTATTCCTGGGTGCCCGAACCCGTGCGTCATGCCATCCTCGACATCTGTTCGAAATATCTCGAATTCCAGGGCATCGCCTATGTCAGCTTCAACGTATTGCCGGGCTGGCGACCCAAGCAGATCCTGCGCGATGCCCTGATGGCGCATGTCGGCAAGGCCAGCAATCAGCGCGAGCGCATTTCCAAGGCGCGAGAGTTCATGGGGTTCCTGGCCGAACATGCCCCGCCCGGACCCTATGGGGCTGCGGTCAAGGAAGGCGTTGCCCAGTTGCAAAAGGTTTCTGACGATTATCTGGCCCATGAGTTCCTGGAACTCGAGAATGCGCCGTGCTCGTTCCACGACTTCATGTATGCGGCCGGACGGCATCAGCTTGCTTATCTCGGCGAGAGCGATGTTCACATGATGGTCCCGGAAAACTTCGGCGGCGAAGCGGCGAAGGCCTTGAGAATGCTGGGCGGCAACACCCTGCTCGAGACCGAGAACTACATCGACGTCCTGACAGGGCGCACCTTCCGCCAGACACTATTGATCCCGCCGGCCCGGGCCGCGGCGACAAAACGCAATATCGATGCGGAGCGGATCGAGGATCTGCATCTCATTGCCGATATCGCGCAGGTTCCCTCAAGCGAGCCTGACATGCCCTACTGCTTCGAAAATCGCATCGGCCGGCAGATCCGCACGCGGGTGGAAGTCGTGCGCAAAGCCTATCAGTTGATTGCCGCGAGACGTCCGGCAACCTCGAACTATCGGCAGCTGGTTGCCGATATCGAGGCGACCGACCAGAAAAAGCTCACGCCGCAGGAAAAAAGCGAGATTCGCGGCGCCCTTCTCCAGGGGGTTCTTTCAGGGCTGACGATTGCTTCGACCGAGGCAGTGGCAGTCGGTGCGGCTGAAGTCGATCGTCCCAGGGCGACCATGCTCGCGCGCAGGGATGCCGCCAGCGGCCGTACGCGCACGGTGAACCGACGCCACGAGAATTTCGATCTCGGCGTGGTGGCGCAGCATGTCGTGCCGGTGATGGACGGCTCTCTGACCCGCGGGCAGTTGCTCGATCACCTCAAGGCAAAGGCGGCCGAGGATACTCTCCATTTCCAACGCAACGGCCAGCGTGTCCGCGATGAGGCCGATATCGCAGCCTGCGCCCAGGAACACCTTACGGCCATGCTCGACACGGCCTGGAACAATGCCCTGATCGAGCCCTGAAGCAAGGGTAACAGCAAGCTCAGCTTGGCCTTAATTCTTCTGAGACGGTCAACGTCTCGGGCTGGATCAGGCCGGCTGAGATCACCAGCTTGGTGGCCTGCTCGACGCTGATGGGCAATTCGATCACCTTGGCCTTCGGCAGCAGGAAGAAGAATCCTGTCGTCGGGTTGGGGGCGCAGGGCATGAACACCGAAACCCAGGCTTCGCCATTGCCGCCGGGTAGCCTCTCCTCCACCACCGGGCTCGGTTCGGCGGAAATGAAGACGATCGACCAGGCCCCCTGGGGGAACTCGACCAGCCCCACTTTCCGGAACGAGGTTCCGGATTGCGAGAAGATCGTCGAGAACACTTGCTTGAGAGCCTTGTAGATGCCACGCACCACCGGCGTGCGGTCGAGCAGCTTCTCGCCGAGGCGCACCAGGGTACGGCCCACCAGATTGGCGGTGAAGAAGCCGATCAGGGTAAGGCCGATGATCGCCACGACCAGGCCGAAGCCCGGGATCTGAAAAGGGAGGTAGGTCTCAGGCAGGTAACGCTCGGGAATGAACGGCTTGACCCAGCCGTCGACCCACTGAATGAAGGTCCAGATCAGGTATAGCGTGATCGCGACCGGCCCGGTGACCACCAGGCCGGTGAGAAAGTAGCTGTGCAAACCGCCAAACCTGCTGACCCGTTGAGGCGGACCGGAAGGTGTCACCGTGTGGGGAGGCGTATCTCGTACCATGTCACGCTTCTAGCACGCCCTTGTCACCGCCTGTCGATGCAAATTTGTGCAACCGGTCCAATCGGGCGGCGCCCACGAGTATTCCTACTCGACGGTGACGCTCTTGGCCAGATTACGCGGCTGGTCGACGTCGGTGCCGATGATCACAGCAGTGTGATAGGCGAGAAGTTGAATCGGAATGGAGTAGACCAGCGGCGTCAGGATCGTGGGCATCGATGGCAGGATGATCGTCTTCAGCGTCGTCATCGCGGCCGCCGCCGCCCCCGCCTCATCGGTCATCAGAATGATGCGGCCGCCGCGCGCGGCGACTTCCTGCATATTCGAGACGGTCTTTTCGAAGATCGTGTCGAAGGGCGCGATCACCACTACCGGCATGGTCTCGTCGATCAGGGCAATCGGGCCATGCTTGAGTTCGCCCGCTGCATAACCTTCCGCGTGTATGTAGCTGATTTCCTTGAGCTTCAGCGCGCCTTCCAAGGAGAGAGGAAAGCTGGTGCCGCGGCCGAGATAGAGGACGTCCTTGGCCTTGGCGAGGTCCCTGGAAAACGTCTCGATCTCGTGTTCGAGCCGGAGCGCCTCGGCCATCAGGCGCGGCGCCTCGATCAAAGCGTGCACGAGTTCGCTTTCTTCCTCTGCCGACAGCACACCGCGTGCCTTACCGGCACCGATCGCGAGTCCCGCCAGGGCTGCGAGCTGGCAGGTGAAGGCCTTGGTCGAAGCGACCCCGATCTCCGGGCCGGCCAAAGTGCGCACCATCACCGAGGCCTCGCGCGCGATGGTCGAGGTTGGCACGTTGACGATGGCGAGCGTGTGCTGGCCCTGTTCTTTGCAGTAGCGCAAGGCCGCGAGCGTATCGGCCGTCTCGCCAGATTGAGACACGAAGATCGATAGGCCGCCCTTGTCGAGGGGCGCTTCGCGGTAGCGGAACTCGGAGGCTATATCGACTTCGACCGGCAGACGGGCGTAACGCTCGAACCAGTATTTGGCGATCATGCCGGCGAAAGATGCCGTACCGCAGGCCGATATGGTGACGCGGCTGAGCGCCGCCCAATCGAAAGGCAGATTCTCAGGCAGTCGGATCGTCTCGCCGACCATGTCGATGAAGGAGGCCAGCGTATGGGAAACCACTTCCGGCTGTTCATGGATTTCCTTGGCCATGAAATGCCGGTGGTTGCCCTTGTCGACGATAGTGGCCGAGGCCTGCGATTTCTGGATCGGGCGGTGAACGCGCTTGAAGGAGGCATCGAAGATGGTCGCCGAGCCACGCGTCAAGGCAACGCTGTCGCCGTCTTCGAGATAGGCGATGGTGTTGGTGAAGGGAGCCAGCGCAATGGCATCCGAGCCGAGGAACATCTCGCCCTCGCCATAACCGATCGCCAGCGGAGAGCCCAGGCGCGCGCCGATGAGGAGGTCGTCCTGGCCGGCAAAGAGAAAGCCCAGCGAGAACGCGCCGCGCAGGCGCCTGAGGCTGGCATGCACTGCCTCGATCGGCGGCAGGCCACGATCGAGCTCGCGATTGACGAGATGGGCCACCACCTCCGTATCGGTCTCGCTCCGGAAGCGGGCGCCCTCGGCGCTCAGTTCCTCGCGCAGCTCACGGAAATTCTCGATGATGCCGTTGTGGACCACCGCGACCCGGGCCGTGGCGTGCGGGTGCGCGTTCTCTTCGGTCGGCCTGCCATGGGTTGCCCACCGCGTATGCCCGATACCGATCATGCCGGCGAGCGGATCGCGATCAAGCTTGCCTTCGAGATTGCGCAGCTTGCCTTCGGCGCGACGGCGCGTAATGGCTCCGTCTTCCAGCGTGGCGATACCGGCAGAGTCGTAGCCGCGATATTCCAAGCGCCGCAGGGCGTCCACCAAGGGTAGCGCAACCGCTTCCCTACCCAGAATACCGACAATGCCGCACATACGCCCTACCCTTCATCGATTCGAGACGAACTCTAGACGGGAGGGATTTAGGGCTTCGTGAATGCGCTGAGAAATCAAAATGCCTGACGGTTTGTGACAGAGAGCCTCAGCCCGTCACGACCGTCCGGAAATGCGCTCGATCTCCTGGCGGACCAGGCGCTCGACCAGAGACGGCAGATGGGCATCGAGCCAGGTCTGCAGCATGGGTCTCAGCATCTCCTGCACGACATCTTCGATCGTTCGCGCGTTCTTGGAAAATACCGTGTGATTGAGGGAGGCGAAGGCGGAAGCCGCCTCGGATTGAGGCTCCGCCGAGAGCAGGCCGCCGGCGCCCCGCTCCGGACTGGCCGGGCTGGAGGGTGAAGCCGGTTCTTCCCGGGGGAGAGCGGCCGGACCTGGCAGGTCAGCCAGCGAAGAAGCCTCCGGGGTGGAACGGCGTCCAGGCTTTGCCGGTGGATCGTCGGAGATGATGCGCCGAATGGAAGTGAGAATCTCGTCCATCGAGGGTTCCTTGAGGGTACGAGGCGGATCTGCCCGCGTAGGTGACGACATCGGGCGACTCCTTCCACATCGAGCGCGCCCTGCCACCATGGCGCGCTGGAGCAAAATGCAATGTCTTCGAAGCGCGCTTGGCGCCGGCTCATCGTTTCGAGCTGACTTGGCGATTCTCGACGATTCCATCCAAGCGCGAAACGCTTTGGCGGCACTTCAAGCAAGAACGCCCTCCGATCGCAAGGATGCGGAGGGCGCTGCCGTCATCTTCCTGTGGGCAGGCGCCGCTTAGCGCCCATCCGGAATGTCGGTGCCGATCCACTTGTCACGCACCTGATCGTAATGCGTGGTGGGGTCGTAACGGGCAACCTTGAGGCCGAGCGCCGAGGCGTTGAGCTTGCCGACGGTCGACAGCACGGTATAGGCCGCCACGATCTGGTCGCGCTGCGCCTGGATCAGGCTGGCCCGCGCCTGCAAGAGCAATTGCTGCTGCTGCAGCACGTCGAAGGTGGTGCGCTGGCCGACTTTGGCTTCCTCGCGCACGCCGGCGAGGGCCACGCCCTGCGCATTGACGGCGGCCTGGAAGGCCTGGATTTCACCGCGGGCGCCGTCCAGGGAGCCCCAGGCCTGGATGACGTTGGAGCGTACCAATTCACGATTGACGTCGACCTGGATGCGCGCCTGGCCGAGCAGCTCCTTGGCCTGGCGGATCTTGGAATAGTCACCGCCGCCCGAATAGATTGGCACGGTGAGGAAGGCACCGATCGCGGCCGAGGTGCCCATCTTCGCGCCGGAGGGCTCATAATTGTGTGAGATCGTGCCCTGGGCGTTCAAGCTGGGATAAAGTGCACCCTCGGCGACCTTCACCTGCATGGCGGCCTGGTCGACAGCATGAAGCGCGGCCGTGATGCCAGGATGGTTGGCAAGCCCGGCCTGGATTGCGGCGTTCTGGTTCCTCGGCAGCGAGCGCGGCACCTTGACCGGCTGCAGCTTCTTGGGTTGGGAGCCGATGATCTGCCGATAGATGGCGACCGACGATTTGAGCTGTGCATCGGCGGCGACCCGCTGGGACTGCGCGCTCGCCAAGCTGGAATTTGCCTGCTCGACGTCGGTACGCGTCACTTCGCCGACATTGAAACGATCCTTGGTCTGTTTGAGCTGCTCCTCGAGCACCTCGACATTGTTCTTCTGCAAATTGAGCAGAGCCGCGTCGCGCAACACATTCATATAGGCCGTTACGGCGTTGAGGAGTACCGACTGCTCGGTGTCACGCAACGTCTCGCGCTGGCTGAGCACACCCGATTCGGCGGCACGTACCGAATTCGCGGTCTGGAAGCCGTTGAACAGATTCTGCGTTACTGTGATGTCGGCGCCGCGCGGAAATCGGGTGTCGTTGGACCGTCTTCCCTGCAGAGACTTGGTGAAATCCCGTTCGGCACTGATGCTCGCCGAAGCCGAAACGTTCGGCCTGTAACCACTGAGCGCCTGCGAGACCGTTTCGTCATTGGCCCGGGTGCCGGCGCGTTGGGCATTCAAGGTGGGGTTGGCCGCATAGGCTTGCGCAAGGGCCGATTGCAGCGATTGAGCTTGTGCTCCGCCCATGAAGAAAACAAGCGAAGCACTTGCAGCCAATAACGAAAATACGCTTACAGTTTTCATGACTCGACCCGACCCAAATCAAAAGAGGCAGACAAACCGCCATATTTTTTAAAAAAATAGCCTGTCGAGCAGCTTTCACCAACAACTGATTTCGGCTGCCCAGAGATAAATCCGAGGTTGAAGCAAAAAAGAGACAGTGAACCCCGGGTTCGGTTAATTGCTGGTTAATTTTCTCCTAAGATGCTGTTTTGATAGTCAGAATGAAAAGGCGGGCGCCTTGGCGAAGGCTGCCAGGGCCGGCACGGAGGCGTCGAAGGCGATGCGTCCGGTATGATCCGATCCGACCTTGACGAAGACGGTGGCGCGTCCGGGACGGCCATGGCCGACCACGGCGATGAGGCGACCGCCCTCCTTGAGCGAGGCGAACAAGGCGGGCGGAATGTCTTCGGCGGCGCCTTCGATCAGGATCACGTCATAAGGTCCGGAACCGGCCACTCCCTGCTCGAGCGGGCCGGCCACTACCGTCACATTGGGGTAGGATGCCAGCGCAGTCTTCGCCGAAGCGGCAAGCCCCTCATCACTCTCCAGTGCCACCACTTTCTCGGCGAGTTCTGCGAGAATCGCGGACGAATAGCCCGTCGCCGTGCCGATATCGAGCACGGTGTCGGTGGATTTGATGCCGGCGGCCTGGATGAGCTTGGCCAGATACATCGGCTGAATGAGATAGCGCTGGCCGGCCTCGCCGCCCACTGCCAGATCGGCATCGAGATAAGCCAAGGGCTGCTTGGAGGCCGGCACGAAAGTCTCGCGGGGAACGGTAAGGAAGGCATCCACGACGCGCGCCTCGGTCACGTCATTGGTGCGAATCTGGCAATCCACCATGGTGCGGCGCGCTTGGATGAAGTCGGTCATCGCTCGATATCTCTGTTTGTCACAGCGTTGTTTGCGGCATGGCCTCGCAAAAGGCAAGAAGGCTGGCCTTGCAGCGAGATGGGAGGCTTCAGTTTTACAGCCTGCAATCCGCATTCACGGAAATATTGCTTCGGTCGAGAAAACCGGTTGAACGCGTGAGGCTTGCTTGTTATAGCGCCTGCCTCCGCTTTGTCCTGCACAGCGCGACAATGGATGGCCACGTGGCGGAGTGGTTACGCAGAGGACTGCAAATCCTTGCACCCCGGTTCGATTCCGGGCGTGGCCTCCACTTTTCCTGATACATCGGAACGCCCTGTCCGGGCCGCTGGCAATAATGACGGCGGAATGGATGTGTCCGTTGTTCGATTGCGCCTTGCACCAGTTCGGCACGATGTTCGTGGTTCGGGCGATTCTCGCCCGCTTCCCTTTCTTCCTTGCGGCGCGAGATTTTCCCAAGATGGGCTGGGTCCTTCGTCGTGGAAGAAAACAGGAGGCCCGGAGGGCAGATTTGCAGGATCGCCTTCCGAGCCTCCCTGCTCGATCGGCCGGGGCCCCGGCTGAGAGCGTCTGAAGCCTAAGACGCACCCAGACGCCCGGCAATTTGGCTATGGGGCTTACCCCCTCAATGACAGTGCGACGCAGTCTGTGCGAGGGCGACCGTTTTCGGCGCCCGGGGCGGCAAGAGCCGGATCGATTCGCGATCCACCCTCGTCGCAGGGACGCGGTGGCGAGCAATGCTGCGCCTGCTGACATCCAAATGACGCCTACGCGCGATATGGTGCACTGGTGGGGGCGACATGGGCGATCTGGAATACCCAATTCTGGTCGAGCCGCGGTCCGTTGCGGATGGAGGCGGCTTTGCCGCAATAGTCCCTGATCTTCCCGGCTGCATGAGCAATGGCGAGACCCCTGAGGGCGCGGTCGCCAAGGCGCAGGACGCAATCCAAGCCTGGATCGAGAATTCACGCAGGCTTGGCCGTGCCATTCCCAGGCCATCGCGCCATCATGTGGCGATTTGGGCGGCTCTCAAGACGGCCTAGCCGGGAGCGTGATGCCCAAGGCAGATCGCAAGGAACGGTGATCAGTCGTCACCGTCGCCTTCGTCATCGCCATTGTTGTAGTAATAGGGGCGCTGATAGCGGCGGTCGTAGCCCGGCTGATCATCGTCATAACGGTAATACCGGCGCGTGCGCTGATAGTTCTCGCTATAGGGATCCTGACCCGGGTGTCTCTTGAGGTAGTGGCTCGGCTTGCAGACGCCATGGCCGGTGACCTTATAGCCGGGCGGGCAAGGTGGATAATATTGGACCTGCAGGGCCGACGAGACATTCGGGGTGGCCAAAGGCGCCGATACTGAAGCACTGGCTGCCGATGAAAAGGCAATACCAGCACCTGCCAAGACGCCGACGAGGACCGATCGGGACATAGGGTATCTCCCTGCTACTCTTCGCGCAAAAGTAGTGGGAGTAGACTGAATGCCGCCTGAATGATCGGCCGGAGGAGCCATGGCGACGAATTCTCCCTCGCGGCTTGGCGCAGTTCAGGCAGCCTGAAACGACTGCGAATATCAAGGGCCATAGCTGCGTCCCCTGCCCTGTCGCGTCTTGCCGGAAGCTGACGAAACAATTCTTGCGAGCGGAAGGCAAACGTCGCCTGCCGGGGCTTGCAAGCGATGGCTACCAGGCAAGGACACCGGCCGATCTCGGCGTAGCCTATCGTGATTCTCGTGGCGCCTGCGCCACGAGGGGATTTCCGTTGCCACATTCAATCGACAGAATTGCCGAGCCCGAAAGAGCTTCCGGTCTTCAGCGAATGACACAGTACAGCGGTACTTTCAGTGTGCTCGCGATGAAATGGAGGCAATGGTTGCGCATCACCTGCGTATCGTCGTCGACCATCTGGGCCCGAATGGCCGCCCCCGCCGACTGGGCCACACGCTGCTTGAAATCCTGGTCGGTTTCTTCGAGAGCCCGGGCCATTGCCCCCAACAAAGCATACAGGCTCTCGATTTCGACCTGTAGCGCCTGCGCCTTTTGTTGCAGCGTGCTGAAGTCATCCACCATCGGATACCTCCCCCTTTTTCTATCATTAGGCGACCACGCTCGTGATCGGCGCGTGATAGCCAGGCACCTCAAGCGAGAGAGACGAAACGGCGGCAGCCTGCTTCTGTGGTGGCAGGTAAGAGCCCTCGCAAGCCTGATGCAGCATGATACCGCCATTTCGGCTCTGCGTCATGCCAAACACCAGCTGGCGCGCCATGATTCCATGGACGGCATGCCGTTCGGTGACCTTGGATGAGAGTCTGTTAACGCAAGCCGGTCCATTGATCGCGACCGTCGGCCTTCCGGCCGGCCGCCGTTTGATTCGACCGGCGCGGCCAGCCAAGGGAACACGGTGCATGACGGATGCCAATGACAGCTACTATCCGCTCGGTCGGGATCGAGCTCCCAACGAAGTCGACCGTCAGCGGGAATGGCTGACGCGCAACCGCGACAAGCCGGGTGTGCCGACACGGAGCGATCTCGATGTGCTCGAGGCGAGCGAGCTGGAGATCAAGATCTGCCCTTGCCATGCGGCGCCGGATCAGCCCTATGCCCTCTATCTGGAAGTGTTTGCCTTCGAACTCTTCCTCGGCCAGATCAAGCTGGCCGATTTCCTTGCCCGCGCTTGTGCCGTCGAAGGGAATGAAGACCTCGAGCAGATTTCCCGCCGAGATCGGCTGGTTGCGCTCAAGGAACTTCAACGGGTCGTCAATCACCTGGTTGTTGTCGAGGAAACGCGCGTGGTAGCCGGCCACGCCTGAAGCGCTGACGGAATCAGCGATCCTCCACCGGGCGTGGCTGACGCCGACGCCCCCACCAGACCGCGAGTTTGCGGCGGTGACGCCGTACCAGCGCAATATCGATCGACAGAATCAGCAGGCCGAGCGGAATCATCCAGAAGCCCAGAATCGGCAGGAAGCCCAGAAAACCGCCGATCACCAGCAGAACACCCAGAATCACTCGCAGGCTTCGCGAGGCCGGCAGATGAAAATGTCGTCCGGCGAGTTTCACCTTTGGACGATTGATCTGTTCGTTGGGTGCCAAAAAGCCCTCCAGACGGTCAAAACCGGACCTTTGATCCGGTTGTGTTCCCTTACCCTTAGATATTAATCCGAAAAGAAGATGCAATCAGGGCAGGATAGGCCTTGGCAAGTGAGTTTCTTGGAGCTATACACCCGCTCCACCGGGGGACACCCTCTGTTCCGCGATAGCTCAGCCGGTAGAGCAAGCGACTGTTAATCGCTGGGTCGCAGGTTCGAGTCCTGCTCGCGGAGCCATTCTCCTTCTCCTACACCATGTGACGGCTGAACACCCCAATCGCGCAGCGCGTGCGATATGGATGTTTGGCGCGAAATCCCCGCATGACCTCCCATCCGGTCGCGGAGTGGCGGAAACCGGCCACCGGCCGGTCTCCGGCGGAGAGGATCAAGCCCGCTTCAGGTCGTTTGTCCTCCGTCCACTGTCAGAATGGCGCCTGTGACGTGTCGCGCCGAAGGGCTTGCCAGAAAGGCGACGGCAGCGGCGACGTCCTGCGGTGCACCGTAGCGTCCAAGCGGGCTCAGGCTACGCTGGAAATCGGACGATTCACCATTGGATGGGTTCATGTCGGTATCGGTCGAGCCCGGCTGGACCAGATTGACCGTGACATCGCGCGGCCCGAGCTCCTGGGCAAGGCCGCGCGTGAACGAGTGTAAAGCAGACTTGGTCATGTAGTAGAAGGTGCCGGGATGCCCGACGATGCGTTCGGCACCGGCGGACCCGATCGTGACGATGCGCCCGCCCGCGCCGAGATGCGGAATGGCGGCTTGCGCCGCGAGCACAGGTCCACGCACATTGACCTCGAGCATCGCATCGATCGACTCGACACTGATCTCGGCCGTGGATGCATAAAGGGCAATCGCGGCGTTGTTGACGAGGATGTCGAGGCCGCCCAACACCCTTGCCGCTTCATCGACGGAGCGCTTGACCGCCCCCGGATCGGCGCTGTCTGCCTGAATCGCAACGGCCTTGCGCCCCTTCCCTTCGATTTCCCGAACGACTTCGGCAGCCCGATCGGCGGCCTTTTCGTAGGTGAGGGCTACATCCGCCCCCTTCTCCGCGAGAGCGATTGCAATCGCAGCACCGATGCCGCGCGACCCACCCGTTACGAGCGCGCGCTTTCCAGACAGTTCCGTCATAGCCTTAGCCTTTTTCTAGTGATCGATACAGAAAGGCTAAAAGTGTTGTCGCTGCGGGTCAATATGATTATATAGCGATCGATGCAAAATTCTGAACCGAAGCCCGAGACCGGCGTTGCAACGGGGCCTGTGCGCGGGCGACCGCGTGCGTTCGATCGGACCGCAGCGCTGGAGCAAGCGACCCGGCTGTTCTGGTGCAAGGGGTTCGAAGCGACCTCCATCGCCGATCTGACGCAGGCGATGGGTATCGGCGCTCCCAGCCTCTACGCCGCTTTCCAGTCCAAGGAAGCGCTTTATGCCGAAGCGCTGCGGCACTATGCCGAGACCAACGAGAGTTATGTTTGGGCGGGGTTTCAGTCGGCTGCGACCGCCCGCGATGCTGTCCGGTCCATCCTCGCGGACTCGGCCGCGGCACTGACCGGTTGCGTCGCGGATATCCCTCGCGGTTGCATGGTGACGCTGTCCTCGGTCGGCAGCGAAGGTCATGCGGAACTCGGGGAGCTGGTCAGGTCCGCGCGCGCCGTCACGCTCGAACGGCTATTGACCCGCTTCAGCCGGGCGGTGGCGGATGGTGAAATCCCGGTATCAACCGATCTTCACGCGCTCGCTCGCTTCGTGCAGACCGTTCAGAACGGCATGTCGATCCTGGCCCGCGATGGGGTGAGCTGCGCAGAGCTGGAGGCGGTGGCGGATGTCGCCATGGCGGGATGGGACGTCCGAACCGCCAAAGCCGAAGTCGAGGGCGGCTGATCCCCTCGAAGGGCTCGGTTGACGACTAAATCTCATGCGGCTCGGCGACAGCCCTGACGATCGGCCGAGCTGCCTTCGCTGGAGCGAGCTATCGACATGAGAGGCCCTCCATCTCGCGCGAGAGGATCAGGCAGCGACCAAGGCGGCGGCGGTCGCTTCGAGGACAGTCTTGGCGTCATGCGGAGCGAGCCGGATCTGCAGCCCCCGCTGGCCCCCATTGACATAGACATAGTCGGCACCGAGCGCGGTTTCCTCGATGGCGGTTCGCACTTTGCGCATCTGGCCGAAGGGGCTGATGCCGCCGACCTTGTATCCGCTGCTGCGCTCTGCATCGGCCGGCTTCATCATCTGCGCCGACTTGCCATTGAAGGCCGCCGCCAGCTTCTTCATGGAGACCTCGTGGTCGGACGGCACGATGACGCAGACGGGCTTGCCGTCAACCAGCGCCATCAAGGTCTTGAGCACCCGGCTGGGCGGTTCGCCAAGGGCGTCGGCAGCCTGCAGGCCGATGCTGTCGGCATCGGGATCATAGTCGTAGCTGTGGACGGAAAAGGCGACGCCTGTCTTGGCGAGCATCTGGGTGGCGCGTGTCACCTTCGACATGGCGGCTTCCTATAGCGTGTTGTGACTTGGCGGAATCGCCAAGAATTGCAAAGACGCGTCGAACCAAAGAGCTAGAGCAAAATAGCGTTTCCGTCTAAACGCGCTTTGCTCTGGCGATGATCGATGAGGCGGGTCGGTGATGACGGGCCCGCCTGCCGGGGCGAGAGCTATCATGGCACCGCGGCTTGGAAAACCCGTCGTCGGCATGCCTCTCCCCTATGCCGATCAGAAAAGTCGGGTTAGGGTCGCATCCCCTCCAATCAGCAGACGATCACACATGGCTTTCCGTACCGGTCTCGTCGATGCCATCGGCAATACCCCCCTCATTCGCCTCAATCGCGCGTCCGAGCTGACGGGCTGCACCATTCTGGGCAAGGCCGAGTTCATGAATCCGGGCCAGTCGGTAAAGGATCGGGCGGCGCTCTTCATCATCAAGGATGCGGTGGCGCGCGGCGCGCTGAAGCCCGGCGGCACCATCGTCGAAGGCACGGCCGGCAATACGGGTATCGGCCTGGCGCTGGTCGCCGATGCCATGGGCTTTCGCACGGTGATCGTGATTCCCGAGACCCAGAGCCAGGAAAAGAAGGACATGCTGCGCCTGGCGGGAGCCGAACTGGTGGAAGTACCGGCGGTTCCCTATGCCAATCCCAACAATTACGTGAAGGTCTCGGGCCGGCTGGCAGCCGAACTGGCGAAAACCGAACCGGGCGGCGCGGTCTGGGCCAACCAGTTCGACAATGTCGCCAACCGCCAGGCCCATATCGAGACCACGGCGCCGGAAATCCTGGAGCAGACCGACGGCAAGCTCGACGGCTTCATCTGCTCGATCGGTTCGGGCGGCACGCTGGCCGGCGTCGGCATCGCCCTGAAGGCGGCCAATCCTGCCATCAAGATCGGCGTGGCTGATCCGATGGGGGCCGCCATGTATTCCTGGTTTACCGATGGCGAGCTGAAATTCTCCGGTTCGTCGATGTCGGAGGGCATCGGCCAGAACCGGGTCACCAAGAATATCGAGGGCGCGCCGGTCGACCTTGCCTATCAGATCCCTGATGAAGAAGCGGTGCCGTTGGTTTATGATCTGTTGCAGGAAGAAGGGCTTTGCGTGGGCTTGTCGACCGGCATCAACATTGCCGGTGCCATCCGCATGGCTCGGGAACTCGGGCCCGGCCACACCATCGTGACCATCCTGTGCGACCATGGCTCGCGCTATCAGTCCAAGCTGTTCAATCCTGCGTTCATGCGTTCCAAGAACCTGCCCGTGCCGGAATGGCTTGAAAAGCGTTCCACCATCAAGGCTCCATTGGAATAGGTGACGACATGGCGACAGACCTGCTGTTCAGAGACGATCCCTACAGCCCCGGCGCCAGCGCTACGGTGATCGGGCTGTCGCAACATGGCATCATCCTGGATCGCACGGTCTTTTATGCCATGGGTGGGGGGCAGCCCGGCGATGTCGGCACCATGACATTGTCGGATGGGCGTACCATCGCCATCACCAATACGGTCTGGAACGACGAGACCAAGACCGAGATCGCCCATGTGGTGCCGCCGGAAGGATTGCTGCCGGCTGTCGGCGACACGGTCGAACTGGCGCTGGACTGGTCGCGGCGTTATGCCCGCATGAAAGTGCATACCGCCTTGCATCTGCTTTCGGTCGCCCTGCCCTACCCCGTCACCGGCGGATCGATCGGCGATGGCGAGGGGCGGCTCGATTTCGACATCCAGGATGCCGGGCTCGACAAGGATGAGATCGCCCACAAGGTCAATACTATGATCGGCCAGGGCGCCGAGGTCAGCGAACGCTGGATCACGGATGCCGAGCTCGACGCCAATCCTGGTTTGGTGAAGACCATGTCGGTCAAGCCGCCGCGCGGCTCCGGGGTGATCAGGCTGGTCGAGATCGAGGGCCTCGACCTGCAGCCTTGCGGCGGCACCCATGTGCGCAACACCGAGGAGATCGGCCGCATTGCGGTGACGCAGATCGAAAAGAAGGGCAAGCAGAACCGGCGGGTGCGTATCGCCCTGGCTTGACGGTTCGCTCATAGCCGACCAGCGGATGCCGTTCGGTCAGATCATGGTGCCGCACCCACGACGTCTCGGGCCTGAGAAAAGAGCGCGAAAACGTCGTCGTCTTCCTCCTGGTTCATGGCCGTGTCGAAACGGGTATAATGGTCAGGGCTGCACAGCCAGGCGACACAGAGACATTCCTGATCCGGAACGTCGGCCCAGAAGGCGTTGGTGAGTTTGGCGAATCCGACTTTCCGCTTTGACCAATGCAAATTGGAAAGCGTGTTCGCCAGCCGGATGGTCGCTTGCCGAGACTGGTCGGCCTGCCACGCCGACAGGATGGGAGGCAGGTAAGCACTTCCTCGCGCAATGGCGCACAACACATCTTCGATTGCGTGGCATTGCCATTGCGGATTTGGGAGCCCAGCCTGCCAGGATAATTCGGCCAGGGCCAGGAAATAGCGATCGATCAGAGCGATCTTCTCCCTGCTCCAATTGTGCCGATAGTCAGCACCACGCGTGCCGAGATGATTGAAATTGCACTCGAACCCACCCGTGCCGAGTTGATGCCCCTCGGCGGAGAGCTCGAGCAAGCGCGGCAGGAAATGCTCGGTTTCCTCTGCATTCAGGCACCCGTTGAATGCCGCACCATAATAGGCTTGCATCAGCGGGGCGGGAATGGCCTGGCGCGGCGTGCGGATCAGCAGCGCCTGCTCGTCGGCGGTGACGCAACAGCCCGTGCAGACATTCTGCAGCTGTGCTCCGAAACGGTGGGGCGGAAACAGTTCATAGGCCTCGGCAACGACGGCGCGCAGTGTTTCGTTCATCGAAGTGAGGGCCTCCGCCGGCAGCAATGTTCGGTTGCCTCGCCAAGGATTGGCTGGCGGGACGGGGCACGCCTTGCGCCCCATCCCTTATCGTCTCCTAATCCTATGCCGCCCAGCCCTTGGCGAGTTCCAGGGCCTGGCGTTCGAACAGACCGCGATAGATGCCGTCGGGGTGGCGGATCAGGCTGGCGTGATCCCCCTCCTCGACGATCTTGCCCTTGTCGAAGACAAGGATGCGGTCCATCGCCTGCACGGTCGAGAGCCGGTGGGCGATGACGATGGTGGTTCGCCCCGCCATCAGCCTTTCCATCGCCTCCTGGATCAGATGCTCCGATTCCGAATCGAGGCTGGAAGTCGCCTCGTCCAGGATCAGCACCGGCGCATCCGCCAGGAAGGCCCGGGCGAGCGCCACGCGCTGGCGCTCGCCGCCGGACAGCTTCACGCCGCGTTCGCCCACCATCGTGCCATAGCCCTTGGGCAAGGCCGAGATGAAGGCGTGCGCATTGGCAAGCTTTGCCGCGTGCTCGATCTCGGCCATGCTGGCGCCGGGCCGGGCATAGGCGATGTTTTCGGCAAGCGAGCGGTGAAACAGGATCGGCTCCTGCTGCACGATGGCGATCTGGCTGCGCAGGCTGGCCTGCGTCATGTCGGCGATGTCCTGGCCGTCTATGGTGATGCGGCCGGCATTCACATCGTAGAGACGCTGGATCAGCTTGACGAAGGTGGTCTTGCCCGAGCCCGACCGACCCACCAGGCCGATCTTCTCCCCTGCCCCGATCTCGACGGAGAAGTCGCGATAGAGAGCATCGGCATGGCCACCATAGTGGAAGGTGACATGCTCGAAGGCGATGCGTCCGTCCGTGATCATGGCCGGCATGGCATCATGCCTGTCCTTCACGCCCATCGGCTGGTCGTAGAACGCCACCAGTTCCTCCATGTCGTTCACCGAACGCTGGAGATTGTGGATATGCATGCCGATATCGCGCAGATAACCATGGACCACGGCATAGCTGGTCAGGACCAGCGCGACGTCACCGACGCCGGCCTGTCCGCGCGCCCATAACCACAGCACCACGCCCAGTACCGCGGCTCTCAGCCCCAGTAGGAACACGTTCTGGGCCGTACCGGCATTGGTGCCGCGCATCCAGGTGCGATTGGTGCGCGAGCGCCATTTGGCCAGCACGGCCGTCAGCCGGGCATCCTCGCGCGTTTCGCCGCCGAAGGCCTTCACCACTGCGTTGCAGGTTACGGCGTCGGCAAGGGCACCGCCCACGCGCGTATCCCAGCTATTGGCCAAGCGCGCCGCCGGCGCGACATAATTCACCGACAGCACCACCGTCATCGCCACGAAGGCAATGGAACCGATGAGAACCACCAGGCCCAGCATCGGCCAGACCGTCGCCAGCACCACCGTCGAGCCGAGCAGGACGAGGATGGAGGGCAGGATGGCCACCAGCAGCGTGTCGTTGAGCATGTCGAGTGCCCACATGCCGCGGGTGATGCGCCTGACCGTCGAACCGGCGAAATTGTTGGCGTGCCAATCGGTGGAGAAACGCTGCACGCGCGCGAAGGCTTCGCGGGCGATCGTGCTCATCATCCGTGTGGTCAGGATGGTGATGGCATAGAAGAACAGCTGCCGGCAGCCCACGGCAACCGCACCGAGGACCAGCATGGCCCCAAGCGCCCACCAGGCCTCGCTTGCTCCACCAAGGCCGGTGGTGACGGCATCGACCATCTGGCCGGCATAGATTGGCACGACCACTTCGGCGACCGTTGCCACGCCGACGGCGATTACGATCAAGGTCACGAGATCGGCCTGGCTGCGCCAGTGATCAAAAGTGAATCCAAGCACAGCCGCCATGGGATTGCGGCCGGGCTCTTTGCGAGAAAGAGTCATCGGGGTAACCGGCGCAGCCCCGCGCCGTCTCCAAAATGCAAGGCGCACACGAAAGTGCGGCGCAAAATATGTTCAGGAAAAAGACCCGGAGGGTGTTCGGGAGAAAAGGACGCGACCTAACGCGTCAGGATCTCATATGGCCGAACGTTCGACACGTGAGCGAGAATCAGAAATGTGGTCATGCAATTCTCCCTCATGCTGGGTGTGAACCGGGAAGGGCAACCTAGGGGCAGATTCGCGCGAAGGCAACCGATTTTTTCGGCCGATCCGATGTGCTGCTACCCCTCATCCCCCTGCCGGGACCTTCTCCCGCAAGGGGAGAAGGCATCTCATCTGGCAGGTGGTGAGCCATTTGAAAGCTGTTCCGCTGACGCGCCGTATCCCAATCCTGTTCCTTCTCCCCTTGCGGGAGAAGGTCCCGGCAGGGGGATGAGGGGTGACAGCGCGTTGCTTGCATTACGTTGATGCAACCCGCCTTGCGCTTGCCCGACGCTTGCCGATCATCGGCCACAACAGGCGCCAGGCCAGCAATACGAGCACGATCGCCGCATAGACCAGCGGCTCGATCAGCCAGACCTTCTTGATCATGATGAAATGCAGCGCTCCGAGCGCGATGGCGGGATAGACGAGCTTGTGCAATTTCGACCAGGCCTTGCCGCCGAGCTTGCGGATCGACCAGTTCGTCGACGTCAATGCCAGGGGCACGAGCAGGGCGAAGGCGGCCATGCCGATGGTGATGTAAGGACGGCGCAGGATATCCTGGACAGCCGCGTGGAGATCGAGGCCGCGGTCGAGCCAGAGCCACACGCTCAGATGCAGCAGCACGTAGTAGAAGGCCACCAGGCCAAGCGCGCGCCGATAGCGCAGGAGGTTGACGCGCAGGAGCTGGCGCAAAGGCGTGATGCAGAGGCAGGCGATCAGGAAGCGCAGGGCCCACAGCCCCAGCCCCCATTCGAGCTGGGCGACGGGATCGGCGCCGATACGCCCGCTGAAGGCAAGATAGAACAACCACACGGCCGGCAGCATGCCGACGACGTAGATGAGCCATTTGAGCACGGCTTGCAGGCTGGCGCGCGAGGGTTGCATCAGTAGTTGGCCTTCAGATCCATGCCGGCATACATTGCTGCTACCTGTTCGCCATAGCCGTTGAACATCAAAGTCGGCTGCCGGCCGGCCAGCAGGCCTGCACCGATCCGACGCTCGCTCGCCTGGCTCCAGCGCGGGTGATCGACCTCAGGGTTGACGTTGGAATAGAAGCCGTACTCGCTCGAGTTCTCCAGGTTCCACGAGGTGGACGGCTGCTTCTCGACCAGGCTGATGCGCACGATCGACTTGATGCCCTTGAAGCCATATTTCCAGGGCACGACCAGGCGCAGCGGCGCGCCGTTCTGGTTTGGCAGCGTTTCGCCATAGAGCCCGACAGCCAGCATGGTGAGCGGGTTGAGCGCCTCGTCGAGGCGCAAACCCTCGACATAGGGCCATTTCAGGGCCGGGAAGAAGGCCGACTGGCCCGGCATCTCCGAGGGCCGCACCAGCGTCTCGAAGGCGACATATTTGGCGCTTCCCTGGGGCTCGGCCTTCTTGATCACGTCGGCGAGCGCGAAACCGAGCCAGGGAACCACCATCGACCAGGCCTCGACGCAGCGATGGCGGTAGATGCGCTCCTCGAGGCGATAGGGCTTGATGAACTCCTCCAGCGCATAGGTTGCCGGCTTGTTGACGAGCCCATCGACCTTGATGCTCCAGGGCGTGGTGGTCAGCTTGCCGGCATAGGCGGCCGGATCGGACTTGTCGGTGCCGAATTCGTAGAAATTGTTGTAGCTGGTGACGTCTTCGAAGCTGGTCTGCTTCTCATCGGTGGAATAGGCGCTCTTGGCTCCCGACAGCTTGGCTGCATCGGCGGAGACAGGCAGCAGCGCTGCGCCGGCAACGGCTCCGAGGCCGGCAAGAAAATGCCTGCGGTCGACATAGGCCTGCTTCGGCGTGACATGGGCCTCTGTGAGGTCGGGTGCGTGGCGGATCAGCATGATCTTCCCTGGTCGATGGGCGTGGACTTACTCCTCTTATACGCCTGTGCCGGGACCGATGTTTCTCACGATCACGTAAGACCGGTGGTAAAATCGATGTGCGCGATCGTGATCGGCGCGTTACCTCAGGCAGCTGCATGCTTTTGGGCTGCACCTGCGGCGAGACCGGCACACCGATAGATTACAGCCTGGCCATATCGCCCCGGGCCCAGTTTTCCTTGGTCTCGGCCTTGAAATCGGCAAAGCGCCCTGCGGCGATGGCGGCGCGCATGCCGGCCATCAGCTCCTGATAGTAGGCCAGGTTGATCCAGGTCAGCAGCATCATGCCGAGAATCTCATTGGCCTTGGTGAGATGGTGCAGATAGGCGCGGCTATAGTCGCGGGCGGCGGGACAAGACGAGGCCTCGTCCAGCGGGCGCGGATCCTCGGCATGGCGGGCATTCTTGAGATTGACCTTGCCGAAACGAGAATAGGCCAGGCCATGGCGCCCGGCACGGGTCGGCATCACGCAATCGAACATGTCGATGCCGCGCGATACGCTTTCGATCAGGTCGTCCGGTGTGCCGACGCCCATCAGATAGCGTGGTTTCTCGCGCGGCAGATGCGGCTCGACCGTTTCGATCATCTCCAGCATCACGGCCTGCGGTTCGCCGACGGCGAGGCCTCCCACGGCGTAGCCGGGAAAGTCCATGCCGGCCAGTGCCTGCGCAGAGGCAATGCGCAGATCGGGAATGTCGCCGCCCTGCACGATGCCGAAGATCGCCTTGCCGGGCTGGGTTCCGAAGGCGCGCTTCGAGCGCTCGGCCCAATCGAGCGACAGCCGCATGGCGCGCTCGATATCCTTGCGGGTCGAGGGCAGGCGCACGCATTCGTCGAGCTGCATGATGATGTCGGAGTCGAGCAGGGTCTGGATTTCGACCGAGCGCTCGGGCGTGAGGCGATGGGAGGAGCCGTCGATATGGCTGCGGAAGGTGACGCCGTTCTTGTCGAGCTTGCGCAGTCCCGCCAGCGACATCACCTGGAAGCCGCCGGAATCGGTGAGGATCGGGCCCTGCCAGCGTGAAAATTCATGCAGCCCGCCGAGTGCGGCCACCCGCTCGGCTCCCGGGCGGAGCATGAGGTGGTAGGTATTGCCCAGGATGATGTCGGCACCGAGGTCCTTGACCTGGTCGATATACATCGCCTTGACCGTGCCGGCGGTGCCGACCGGCATGAAGGCTGGTGTGCGCACGCTGCCGCGCCCCAGATGCAGGGCACCGGTGCGAGCCGTACCCTCGGTGGCATGGATGGCGAAGGAGACCTCACCGACGGTCGATGTCGAAGTTTTCAGCATGGTGCCCGCCATAGCAGACTGGCATCGCCATAGGAATAGAAGCGGTAGCCCGCGGCGATGGCATGGGCATAGGCGGTCTTCATGGTGTCGTAGCCGGCGAAGGCCGAGACCAGCATCATCAAGGTCGATCGGGGAAGGTGGAAATTGGTCATCAGGGCATCGGCGGTACGGAAGCGGTAGCCCGGGGTGATGAAGATCGAGGTCTCGTCGGCGAAGGGCTCGAGGGTGCCGTCCTCAGCGGCGGCGCTTTCGAGCAGGCGTAGCGAGGTGGTGCCGACGGCAATGATGCGCCCTCCCCTGGCCTTGCCGGCATTGAGCGCCTGCGCCGCCTCCGCGGTCACGACCCCGAATTCGGCATGCATCTTGTGTTCGGATAGATCCTCACCTTTCACGGGCAGGAACGTGCCGGCGCCGACATGCAGCGTGACGAAATGGCGGGCAATTCCGGCCGCGTCCAGCCTGGCGAAGAGGTCCGGCGTGAAATGCAGGCCGGCCGTGGGGGCGGCAACCGCGCCATCGGCCTTGGCATAGATGGTCTGGTAGTCCTCGCGGTCCCTGGCATCGTCGGCGCGTTTGGAGGCGATATAGGGCGGCAGCGGAATATGGCCGACCGTCGCGATCGCCACGTCCAACGCTGCGCTTTCCAGCGAAAAGCGCAGCGTGACCTCGCCGCCTTCGCCCTTCTCCTCGACAGCGGCGCTCAAATTCTCGCTGAATTCGATGATGTCCCCCACCGCCAGACGCTTGCCGGGGCGAGCGAAAGCTTTCCACTGGGCCGGTCCGAGACGCTGGTGCAGCATCGCCTCGATGGCGGCCCCTGCCCCGCCCGGGCGGCGGCGCAGGCCGTCGAGCCTGGCGGGGATGACCTTGGTGTCGTTGAAAACCAGCATGTCGCCTGCCCGCAGCAGCTTGGGCAGGTCGGATACGATGCGATCGGCCAGGCTGCCGTGAACCGGGCCGACTTCGAGCAGGCGTGCGTGGTCGCGCGGCTCGGCGGGGCGAAGCGCGATGTTTTCGGCAGGCAGATGAAAATCGAAATCGGAAACGCGCATGCTCAACGTCCGCGCAGCCAAATCTGGTCTTGCTTTGTCATTGGAACGTCATTGCGCGTGGGGCCAAGCAATCCAAGTCTACGCTTCATGAGAATTGGATTGCTTGGCTGCACTCGCAATGACGCCAAAAATAGGATGGGCACCACCGGATCTCTCCGGTGATGCCCGATTGCTTGTCTCAGGGCGTGCTCAGGCGATGTCGGCCTGGACGCGCATGGAGACGATCTTGTCGGGGTTCACCACCGGCTCGCCGCGCTTGATCTTGTCGACGTTCTCCATGCCTTCCACGACCTTGCCCCAGACCGTGTACTGGCGATCGAGGAACTTGGCGTTGTCGAACACGATGAAGAACTGCGAGTTGGCGGAGTTCGGCATCGAGGAACGGGCCATCGAGCAGATGCCGCGCACATGCGACTCGTCGTTGAACTCGGCCGGCAGGTTCGGGTGCTTGGAGCCGCCGGTGCCGCGACCGTCGGGGCAGCCGGCCTGCGCCATGAAGCCATCGATCACGCGATGGAAGACGATGCCGTCATAGAATTTCTCGCGGGCGAGCAGCTTGATGCGCTCGACATGCTGGGGGGCGAGGTCCGGACGCAATTCGATGACGACACGGCCTTGCGTGGTTTCCATGACGATCGTGTTTTCGGGATCAGCGGCCATCGGCACGCTCCTTTCTGTCGGAAAGCGAAGTGGAATGACGGCTAGATAGTGCCTGGCCGCCCGTCTTGCAATTGGCGAATGCAGCCGGTGCAAACCTTACTTGGCCAACTGCATCTTGATGATCTTGTCGGGATTGCTGACCATGCCGTTGTCGCTGGCATCGCCCTTCTTGATCTTGTCGATGGCGTCCATGCCCGACACCACCTCGCCGACGATGGTGTACTGGCCATCGAGGCTGGCCTGCGGGGCATACATGATGAAGAACTGGGAATTGGCCGAATTCGGATCGGAGGAACGGGCCATGCCGACGACACCGCGCACGAACTTGGCCTTGTTGGTGAACTCGGCCTTGAGGTCGGGCAGGTCCGAACCGCCGGTGCCAGTGCCGGTGGGATCGCCGGTCTGGGCCATGAAGCCCTCGATCACGCGGTGGAAGACGATGCCGTTGTAGAAACCGCGCTTCACCAGCGTCTTGATCTGCTCGACATGCTTGGGCGCGAGGTCGGGACGCAGCTTGATGGTGGCGCGGCCGTACTGGGTGTCGAGATAGACGGTGTTGGCATCGGCCTGGGCAGCCTGGGCGGGAGCCACGGCGAAGAGGCCGATCACGACGGCCAAAGCAGAAAGAATACGAAGCAAGGATTGTCTCCCTCGAAGACGGAATGGATTGCAGGGTTTGCCCTAGGGCGTCGATTTGGCGAACCGCGCCTTCAGGCGGCGCAGCACGCCTGCCGGTACGAATCCGGAGACATCGCCGCCCATGGCCGCGATCTGGCGCACAAGCGTGGCGGTGATAGGGCGCACGATCGGCGAGGATGGCAGGAAAACGGTCTGGACACCGGGTGCCAAGGCGGCATTCATGCCGGCCATCTGCATTTCATAGTCGAGATCGGTGCCGTCCCTGAGACCGCGGATCAGCAAGGTCGCTCCCACGCGCCGGGCCGCATCGACGGCGAGATCCGCAAAGGTGACGACTTCCAATCGGTCAGGGCCAAGCAACGGGCCGCAATCCTCGCGGATCATGTCCATGCGCTCTTCGGCCGTGAACAAAGGAGCCTTGCCGGGATGCACGCCAATGGCAACCACCAGTCGATCAGCCACGGCCGCAGCATGCCGGATGACGTCGACATGGCCGTTGGTCAGGGGATCGAAGGAGCCCGCATAGAAGGCCGTCCTGGGCGTCGCATGGGCTGAGGTCATGGCACTCTCATCGTTGGGGCGGGTTGTGGTTTCGTTTTGATGGGAGCGATGTTTGCCGAGAGGAAGGCATCCGATGACGCAAGCCTTGCGGCTTGGTCGCTTCGCTTGCCCTGACGCGAAATCCTGGCAGCGCTTGCCCCTTCCGTCCCACCATTTTGACCTCGTCAAACTCCAGACCATAACCGATGGCACGCCCTAAGGCTTAAGCCGAAGGTCCAGGCATCAGGAATGTTTCATTTTGGTACACTCTGCGCCGACCATCGAGGCGAGGCCCGTCTGCCGAAGGCAACGAAAATCGTTCCGATGATCGACCGCTCAGGGAACTTTCTGGCCGGCCATCGCATTATCCGGGGCACGATACAGTTCAAGCGAAATGCCTCGGAATTTGCGGTCCTACGGGCAAATCCTGCCCCCAAATCGGTTGATGCACATGGCCCTCGCTGTTCTCGTCTCCACCGTCCCTGTCGCGCAAACGCTGCCTCCGCGAGGACGGCGTGTGCGAAAGCGCACGGCGAGTCACGGTCGCATCATGGTTAATGGGTCATAAGTGATCAAACAAGGTTGAGACACACCTGAACTGATAGGATGCATGGCTATGACAACCCTTCGCCCCGCCCTGGCAATCGGTGCAAGCCTCTTCGCCCTCGCCGCCGCCTCTCTCCTCGACGTGGCCCGCATGCAGCCTCAGCAGGTTGCCGCAAGCCGCGGTGACAGGCTGAACGTTGCATCCCTCGCTGCCGATTGCAGCAAGAATTCACTCATTGCCGCCTGTGCAGGCGACGTCGCTGCCAAGCAGGCGATGCCGCCGGTGACGCTGGTCCAAGTCTACCAGGACACCGGCAAGACCACGCTGGTCAAGATCAAGCTGGCGCAATGATCCCCCCGTTTTGCCTCGCATCGTCCGCAACCTGCGGCGATGCGATGGTTTCCGCCCTCCAAGACCGCCGGTTCGGCTGATCGAAAAGCCCTTCCGGAACCTGCAAACGGCACCCTTAGTGGGTGCCGCTTTTTTTGTTGGGGCTATTCCTCGCCGCCTTCTTCGTCCTCGTCACCCTCATCGCTGACGCGCTCGACGGAGACGACTTTCTCACCCTCGGCGGTGTTGAAGACGATGACACCCTGCGAGCCGCGTCCAACGATACGGATGCCTTCGACCGGACAGCGGATGAGCTGGCCGCCATCGGTCACCAGCATGATCTGGTCGCTGTGCTCGACGGCATAGGAGGAGACCAGCTTGCCATTACGCTGGTTGACGGCCATGGCGACGATGCCTTTGCCGCCACGGCCGGTGATGCGATATTCGTAGGACGAAGAGCGCTTGCCATAGCCATTTTCGGAAATGGTAAGGATGAACTGCTCTTCGGCCGAGAGTTGAGCGTAACGCTCGGTGGTGATCTCCACCGCGGCTTCGCTCGTTTCCTCGACTTCCTCGACGCCATTGTCACCGTTTTCGGTTTCGCCGGCCACGGCGCGACGCATCTTGAAATAGGCGGACCGCTCCTCGGGGGAAATCTCGCGATGGGCGATGATGTCCATGGCGATGACGGTGTCTTCGCCCTCCAGCCTGATGCCGCGTACGCCCATGGAGTCACGCCCCTTGAACACGCGTACATCGGGCACGGGGAAGCGGATGCATTGGCCAAGGGCGGTGGTGAGCAGCACGTCGTCCGCCGCGGTGCAGATCGAGACGTCCCGGATCTGCTCGCCTTCCTCCAGCTTCATCGCGATTTTGCCGGCGCGGTTGACCTGGACGAAATCCGAAAGGTCGTTGCGCCGCACCGTGCCGGACGAGGTGGCGAACATGATGTGCAGCGTCGCCCACTGGTTCTCGTCCTCGGGCAGCGGCATGATCGAAGTGATCCGCTCGTCCGCTTCGATCGGCAGCAGATTGATGAAGGCCTTGCCGCGTGCCTGGGGCGCCGCCAGGGGCAGGCGCCAGACCTTTTCCTTGTAGACGCGGCCCTTGGAGGAGAAGAACAGCACCGGCGTGTGGGTGTTCGCCACGAACAGATAGGTGACGAAATCCTCTTCCTTGGTCTGCATGCCGGAGCGACCTTTGCCGCCGCGATGCTGCGCCCGGTAGGTAGAGAGAGGCACGCGCTTGACATAGCCGGCATGGGACACGGTGACCACCATGTCCTCTTTCTGGATCAGGTCTTCGTCCTCGAAATCGGCGTCCGAATCGAGGATTTCGGTGAGACGAGGCGTGGCGTGCAGCGCCTTCATCTCTTCCAGTTCGGTGCGAGCGATCGACATGATGCGCGCGCGCGAGCGCAGGATCTCGAGGTAGTCGCGAATCTGGTCGGCCAGTTTCTGCAGATCGTCGCCGATTTCGTCGCGGCCGAGAGCGGTCAGGCGGGCTAGGCGCAGTTCCAGGATGGCGCGAGCCTGGGCATCCGAAAGACGGTAGGTTCCGTCCTCGTTCATCGGATGCTTGGGATCGTCGACCAAAAGAATCAGCGGCGCGATGTCGCCCGTCGGCCAGTCGCGGCCCATCAAGGCCTCACGGGCTGTGGTCGGGTCGGGGCTTGTGCGGATGATACGGATGACTTCGTCGATATTGGCGACGGCGGTGGCGAGGCCGCACAGGATATGGGCGCTGTTCCGCGCCTTGTTCAGCAGATATTTGGTGCGGCGGCTGATCACCTCTTCGCGGAAATCGACGAAGGCCGAGATCATGTCCTTGAGATTGAGCAGTTCGGGCCGGCCGCCATTCAGCGCCACCATATTGGCCCCGAAGCTCGTCTGCAGCGAGGTGAAGCGATAGAGCTGGTTCAGCACCACTTCGCCGACCGCATCGCGCTTGAGCTCGATGACGAGGCGCATGCCCTGGCGGTCAGACTCGTCGCGCACTTCGGCGATGCCTTCGATCCGCTTCTCGCGCACCAACTCGGCAATGCGTTCCTGCAGCGTCGCCTTGTTGACCTGGTAGGGAATGGCGGTGACGATGATGGCGTCACGATCCTTGCGGATTTCCTCGATCGTGGCGGTGGCGCGCATGATGATCGAGCCGCGCCCGGTATTATAGGCCGAGCGAATGCCGGAACGGCCGACGATATTGGCCGCGGTGGGGAAATCCGGCCCCGGGATCAGTTCCATCAGATCGTCGATGGTGATGGCCGGATTGTCGATATAGGCCAGACAGCCGTCGATCACCTCGCCGAGATTGTGGGGCGGAATGTTGGTGGCCATGCCGACGGCGATGCCACCGGCACCGTTGACCAGCAGATTGGGAAAGCGCGCCGGCAGAACCGTCGGCTCCGACTTGGTGCCGTCATAGTTTTCCTGGAAGTCGACCGTATCCTTGTCGATGTCATCGATCATCGCCACAGCGGCTTTCGACATGCGCGACTCGGTGTAGCGCATGGCCGCCGGCGGGTCGCCGTCGACCGAGCCGAAATTGCCCTGCCCGTCCACCAGCATCAGCCGCATCGAAAAAGGCTGAGCCATGCGGACCAGGGCGTCGTAGATCGACTGGTCGCCATGGGGATGGTACTGACCCATCACGGCGCCGACGATATTGGCCGATTTGACGTATTTGCGGTCGGGCGTGTGGTTGTTCTCGTACATGGAATGCACGATGCGCCGATGGACCGGCTTCAGGCCGTCACGCACGTCCGGCAGGGCGCGGCTCACGATCACGCTCATGGCGTAATCGAGATAGCTGCGCCTCATCTCGTCGGTGATGGAAGTCGAGCGGATGTCGGACGGCTCCCCGTCATCCGGCCTCTTGTCGTTTTCGTCAGTCAATGCACGGCCTCAAACCGATTCTGCGGCGTCCTCATGGGCAAGACGCGTTTGGGAAACGCTCCTTGCTCACGCTCTTCGTTCTCGACGCGTCCTGAAGCAAAGCGCGTTCGAGCGTGAACGCCAATTTGCTCTAGCTCCTTGTTTCGACGCATCTTTGCGATTTGAAGTCGTCCGTTCAAATCGCAAAACGCTTTGGCGACTCTCAGTGATTCCATTAAATCGCCAAACGCTTTAGCCCATTCCGCCCCCCGGTGCCACCCTGGCGCTCCCTGTGCCAACAGCATTCTTCGATTTGTCTTTCAAAGGGTTATTCGTGACTCTTACCGAATGCTCTGGAGCTGAAAAACATGGCATGCATGAGGCGAGCGGCTATGAAGGTGGAAGCATCCGCCCGGTTGGCTTGCGCCCACATACGCCGGTTGCGCATCCGTAAAAGAACTTCCGGTAGCTCACCTGCAGGCCTTCCGCCTCCAGCATTCGGGCGAAGGCGGAAGCGTCGCCGAAATTGGTGCTGTAGGTGCCGATCATGGCGAAGTCCTGTGCTCCCTTCAGCAGGAAGCGCTCGATCATGGGCAGCACTATCTTGAGATGGAACAGATAGAGCGGTCGGAGCCACCATCCCTTGGGATCGGAAGCTTCGATCAGCGAGAAACTGCCGCCCGGCTTGAGGCAGCGGGCGATAAGGGCCGCGAGCTTGCGATGCTGGGTCGGGTTGAACGTCTTCAGGCCGAAGGTCGAAATCACGAAATCCGCGCCGCCGTCGGGCAGAGTGCTGGAGAGCACGTCGTCCTCGATGAAGGCGATCTTGTGGGCTCGATGTGCATGAAGGCGGGTCATGGCGCGCTGATGCATGCCCGTTGAAATGTCGACGGCGACGATGCCGGCAATCGCCGGATAGCGTTTCAAGAGATGGGGCCAGACCTCGCCGGTGCCAGCCATGAGATCATAACCCGTGGCAGCCGGGGCCTCTGGTGCCGGCAGCGCCTCGACGCATTGCCGGCGCCAGCGCTCGGTGAAGCCGAGCGAGCACCAGGTGCTGAACGCGATATATCTATCGGAACAGCGATCGAAGACGCCTTTCACGAATTGAGGGTCGTAGATGTCTTCGGCCATGCGCCACCGTAACGGAAGTCTCGTGACGCGCTTAGGGCAGCAGGATCGAGGATCCCGTCGTACCCCGCCCTTCAAGGTCCTCATGCGCCTTGCGGGCATCCTTGAGCGGATAGCGCTGGTTGACGGGGATCTTGACCTTGCCGGAGGCGACCGTCTCGAACAGGTCGCTGGCCGTCGCCAGAAGGTCGGCGCGCTCGGCGACATAGGTCCCCAGCGTCGGGCGGGTGGCGAAGAGCGAGCCCTTCTGGGACAGGAGCAGCATCGGAACAGGCTCGACGGGGCCAGAGGCATTGCCGAAGGAGACCCACATGCCGAGCGGCCTCAGGCAGTCGAGCGAACCGGGGAAGGTATCCTTGCCGACGCCGTCATAGACCACCTCGCATTTGCGGCCATCGGTGATCTCGGCGACGCGCCTCACCCAGTCCTCGCTGCGATAGAGAATGGTATGGTCGGCGCCGTTGGCGCGCGCCAGGGCCGCCTTTTCCTCCGAACCCACCGTGCCGATTACCGTTGCCCCCAGCGCCTTGGCCCATTGGCAAAGGATCAGCCCGACACCGCCCGCAGCCGCATGCACCAGGACTGTCTGGCCGGTCGCGACCTTGAAAGTGCGCCGGATCAGATATTGTGCCGTCATGCCCTTGAGCATCATGCCGGCGGCCTGCTCGTAGGAAATCGCGTCCGGCAGCGGCACGAGCCGGTTGGCGGGATAGGTGCGCTCCGCGGCATAGCTGCCGATCGCACCGGCATAGGCCACACGGTCACCGGGCTTGAACTCGGTCACGCCCTCGCCGACAGCGACCACTTCTCCCGCCCCCTCCGCGCCGAGTGTGAAAGGCAGGGATGGCGCCTTGTAGAGGCCGGAGCGGTAATAGGTATCGATATAGTTCACGCCGCAGGCATGCTGACGGATCAGGACCTCGCCGGGTGCCGGCAGCGGCGTCGCGACTTCCTCATAAGTCAAAACCTCGGGGCCGCCGGTCTGGTGAACGCGAATGGCTGCGGGCATGGCAAATACCTGTCGTTGAAATCAAGTCGTGTCGGAATGCAGAATTCGGCTCAGATGGAAAACGCTCGATATTAGAGCGCCCAGGGCTCACTCGGCAATGCGGCCTTGGGGTGGTGCCGTGCGGAAATATCCGAGAATCAGGAAATAGACGCCGATGATACAAAGCGCCCAGGTGACCCAGGGGGCCGGATCGACATTCTCCCAGATCGCCTTGATCGCCAGAACCGACCATACCACCAGCAGGATCAGGGTGGGCATGCGCAGTTTGGCCACCCGCAGCGGGTGCACGAAAACGAAGGATGCGAAGGTCATCAGGCCGAGTGCCAGAACCACCAGGAAGATGGCCGTCATGGAGAGGATCGTCGGTTCGGCCGGGCTGAGCAGGAAGAAATAGAACACGATCAGGTTCCACACCGCCGGGAAGCCTTTGAACCAGGCGTCTTCCGTCTTCATCTCGTTGTCGGCGAAATACATCGCGCTGGTGAGAAGGATCACCGCCATGGCGATGAGGTTGAGCGCATTGCTCGAACCGCCGAGCATGCCCGAACTGTAGAGGGCATAGGCGGGAACGATGACATAGGTCAGATAGTCGATGATCAGATCGAGGGCGACGCCCGACCAGCGGGGCGAGGCTTCGGTGATATTGATCTTGCGGGCGATCGTGCCGTCGATGCCATCAACGAACAAGGCAAGCGCCAGCCAGGCGAACATCGTGCGCCAATCGTGCTGGACAGCCGCTATCAGGGCAAGAAAACCCCACAGCACACCGCTGGCCGTAAACAAATGCACACCGAAAGCCAGCCGCTTCTGCTGCGGGGTTATCGGATTGCCGGAAGGTATAGGAGGTGATGAAGCCAACGCTGCTCGGATTCTCTACTGAAGGAGCGTCATCATATCGCCACATAACCCCGGCGCTAGAATATTTTCGCCTCCAGGCCCGGGTGCCCACAAGAACGTCCGCGTTGCTACGGCTGTCCGCCGCGCAATCTCGAAGGATGCGCGGGGCGGTTGACACATCCCCTCCCCGGCACCATCACTGCACGAACCACCCACATCGCCGAGCCGGAAGCCGAAAAACGAGCGCGCGATCCATGGAATGGTCCGGACTATCTCTGGCATCCGACGACATGCTCGGAGCGCCGCCGTGGTTCTGGGCGATCTTCGCATCGTCCATCACCGCCATTCTCATCTTCGATCTGGGCTATCTCAATCGCCGCATTCCAGTGCTGTCGCTCGGCCAGTCGATTGTCTTGACGGCGGCCTATGCCGTGCTGGCCGCCATGTTCGGTTGCGGCGCATGGCTCTATTTCGGGCCGGAAAAAGGATCACTGTTCTTCACCGCCTATGCGCTCGAGCAGTCGCTTTCGATCGACAATGTCTTCGTGATGTCGGTGATCTTCGCCTTTTTTGGCGTGCCTCGCCAATATCAGCATCGCGTGCTGTTCTGGGGGATCGTCGTCGCCATCGTCCTGCGGGGTGTCTTCGTCGGCCTGGGCGCGGCGATCGTGGCGCGGTTTGCCTGGGTGCTCTATCTGTTCGGCTTCTTCCTGATCGTGACCGGACTGCGCATGCTGCGCGGCGTCGACGATCGGCTGGACCTCGACCAGAACAGGGCGGTTGCCTGGTTCATGCGCCATTTGCGCATGACGACGAGGATCGAGGGCGAGCACTTCTTTGTTCGTCTGCCGGGCGGCGACGGCAAGCCCGTCCTGTACGCGACGCCCCTGTTCGCCGCCTTTTCGGTGATCAACGTGGCTGACATAGTCTTCGCCGTAGACAGCGTGCCGGCGGTACTGTCCCAGACGCAGGATCCCTTCATCGTCTACACCTCGAACATCTTCGCCGTTCTTGGTCTGCGGGCCCTGTATTTCGTCATCGACGCGCTCATCGCCAAATTTCGGTATCTGAAGGTCGCGTTGGCGGCGCTGCTGGTTTTTATCGGCGTCGTGATTTTTTACGAACGCCTCATCGGCGAGTTCGACAATGTGCTGACCATGGCGATCACTTTCGCAACGCTGGCGATCGCCATCCTCGCCTCGATCCTGACATCCGCGAAAACCTGATCGCATCAATAGGATCGGGCGGTGCCGCGTCCGTAGAGGTGCTCGAATTGCGCAATCAGCCAGGCAAGGCCGGCGTCGGCATCGCTGATGGCCGTCCATAGCAGGCTGACTTGCGTGGTCAGGCTTTCGAAGGGCAGGCTGGCGGTTGAAAGCTGCAAGGTTTCTGCCCAGGCATCGGCGACAAAGGACGGCACAGTGGCGAAAGCGGCCATCTGCCGGACGATCAGAGGATTGGTCGCAAAGTTCCGGCTGGCGAACAGCACGTTGCGTCTATGCCCCAGCCCTTCGAGCTTTTCGTCGATGAAGCCATGCAATTCGCCGCTGAAGGAAGTCAGCAGGTGCGGATAGGCCAGATAGTCCTCCAATGTGAGACAACCGCCGGGCAAGGCGATGTGGCGGGGATCGAAGACGCAGACGAAGGTCCAGTCGAACAAGGCCTGGCCTCGATGCCAGGTGGACGCCTCGTCGAAGACGCCGATCGCGAGATCGATTTCGCCCGCGTCCAGCATGGACGAAGCGCGCGTTCGATCCGTGAAGGAGGATATCAGTCTGATGCCGGGCGCCGTGCGCGCGAATTGCTGGACCAGCTTGGGCATCAAGGCCACTTCGAGGGCGTCGCTGAGCCCGATGTGAAAGACCCGTTCGGCCGTGCCCGGATCGAAACTGGGTTTGCGGCGAAGAGCCTGCTGGAGGGAGAGCAGCAAGGGATCGATCGCGCCGGCGAGTTCGACGGCGCGCGGCGTGGGCGCCATGCCCTGTCGCGTGCGAACGAACAATTCATCGCCGAAGGCCGACCGCAATCTTTTGAGTGCGCCGCTGAGCGCCGGCTGGCCGATGAACAGCCGTTCGGCGGCGCGGGTGACGTTGCGCTCCGCCATAAGAGCATGGAAGGCCAGGAGAAGATTGAGATCCAGCCTCCTCAAATCACTGTCGATGATAGACATCATAAATCCAAACGATTTGAATGATAATCGAGCAATTCCTAGGCTTGTGCACGAAACGAGGCAAGGCGAACCGGGCCTCGCAGCACTGGAGAGCAAGCCATGGAACGCAGCAGGCAAAAGGTCATCGTCATCGGTGGTTCGTCGGGCATCGGGCTCGCCACCGCACTTCGCCTGAGCCTTGCCGGGGCCGAGGTTGTCGCCACCGGGCGCGACCTTGCCAAGTTGCGGGCGGCCACGGCCGGTCATGCCATCGAGATTGCGGCCTTCGATGCTCGAGAGCGCAGCGCACTTGAGCAGTTTTTCGATCGGATGGGACCCATCGACCACCTGATCCTGGCTCTGAGTGGTGGCCAGGGGGCCGGTCTCCTGGCCGAGCTCGACCTTCAAAGCCTGAGAGCCGGTTTCGAGGAGAAGTTCTGGCCGCAGATCCAGGCGGCGCAGGCAGGAGCTGCCCATCTACGGGCGGGAGGCAGCATCACCTTCATCACGGCGATCTCTGCCCGCATCGCCCGACCGGGGACCGCCGGCCTCGGCGCCATCAATGGGGCCATAGAAGCCATGATCGGCAGCCTCGCGCGTGAGTTGAAGCCGAGTCGTGTCAACGCCGTCTCCCCCGGCGTGGTCGATACCCCCTGGTGGGATCGGTTTCCCGCGAGCTTCAGGGACGATCTCTTCCGCGAACAGCGGGAGATCCTGCCGGTCGGCCGGGTCGGACACGCCGACGAGGTCGCCCATGCCGTTCAATTCCTGGTCGAGAACGGCTATGTCACCGGCACCGTGATCGCATGCGACGGCGGCCTGCATCTAGTATAGACAACTTAGTCCTTGCGCTGATGCGGCAAACTCTGTATGGACCCGGCTTCGCTTTGGCCGGAGGCTGAACGGATGGCTGCGCTTGCGCAGTGGAACCCCAGGGTTCCGGCATCCCGTGTCTTCGCCCTCTTAAGACATTCCTCGACGGCCTGCCGGGTCACGAGGGGCTTCGCGCCAGGCGAACGTGACAACCACGACGCGTTGTAACCAAAGGACAGGCCATCTCATGCCGAATTACGAGCATGTCTTCCTGGCTCGCCAAGACGTGACCTCCCAGCAGGTCGAAGCGCTGACCGCCCAGTTCAAGGGCGTCATCGAAGCGCATGGCGGCACCGTCGGCAAGACCGAATATTGGGGCGTAAAGTCCCTGCAGTATCGCATCAAGAAGAACCGCAAGGCTCACTTCACGCTGCTGAACATCACCGCGCCGCATGCGGCCGTGGCTGAAGTCGAGCGCCAGATGTCGATCTCCGAAGACATCCTGCGCTTCCTCACCCTTTCCGTCGACGAGCTCGAGGAAGGCCAGTCGGCGATGCTGCGCAAGTCCGACCGCGACGAGCGTCGCGATGACGACCGTGGCTTCGGCTTCGGTGGCGGCCGTGGCGGCCCCCGCTCCGGCGGCAATGATCGCCCCCCGCGCCGTGAGCGCTTCGAAGGCGCTTCTGAAGAGCAGCAGGGAGAAGAGTAATCATGGCTACCGCACCTGGACGCCGCCCCTTCTTCCGTCGCCGCAAGACCTGCCCGTTCTCGGGCCCGAATGCGCCGAAGATCGACTACAAGGACGTCAAGCTCCTGCAGCGCTACATTTCCGAGCGCGGCAAGATCGTTCCTTCCCGTATCACTGCGGTTTCGGCCAAGAAGCAGCGCGAGCTGGCTCAGGCCATCAAGCGCGCCCGCTTCCTGGGCCTGCTGCCCTACGTGATCGGCTGATGATTTTGCGGCGAGGCGCTTTCGTGCCTCGTCGCCTATCTCCAACGACAGTCAGCCGGACAATCCGGCCATGGCTGGGGTCTTCACCGCAAGGCCTCTAACCGCGACAGCGGGACAGCTCGACGATGCAACGCGATATTCCCATCGGCCTTGGTGCCGGCCTTGCTGCAGCCATCCTGGCGCTCGCTCCCCTGAGCGGCTCGGGTTTTGGCATCTTGCTCTCGGTCCTGTCCGCGTTGCCGATTACCCTGGCCACGCTGTGCTGGGGATACCGCGCCGGCCTTGCCGCCGCCGTCTCTGCCATGGCAGTGCTGGCTCTGGTCGCATCGGGCGTTGCCGCCCAATCCCCCGATTCCTCCCCACTCCGCCTCGCCCTGCAGTTCGGTGTTTCCCGAGCCTTGCCGGCCTGGGGGCTGGCTTATCTCGCCGTTGCCGGCTATGGCGACAGTGCGATCGATCGTGCGCCCCTCTCGCTTGGCACCTTGGCGGTCGTCGCTGCGGTGCTGGGAATGGCAGGGACCCTTTTCGGCATTCTCGCACTCGGCTCGACGCCTGAACAGGCGCTGGCCAATCTGCGCACCGAACTCATGCAGGCCTATCGCATCATGATGGGCGGATCGAAGGATCAACCGATTCCCGCCAAGGACGGCGTTGATCCGGAGGCGTTCCTGCAGGTCTTCAGCGTGATCCTGCTGCCGCTCGCCGCCTTGTTCACCACGGTGTCCAATCTCGGCGGCCTGTGGCTGTCGGCGCGCATTGCCCTGATCTCGGGCCGCCTGCCCCGCCCCTGGCCCGACGTCGCGGCGGAACTCCGCCTGCCGACCTGGTCGCTGGGCCTGTTGGCGATTGCCTGTGCCGTCTCGCTGCTTCCCGGCACGGTCGGCTTTGCCGGGCAGTTGCTGCTGGCAGCGCTGCTCGGTGCCTTCCTGATCCAGGGATTTGCGGCGGTGCATGTCCTTACGCGTGGCGGCGCCATGCGTCCTCTGATCCTGGCCGTGACCTATCTGCTGTGCGTGTTCCTGTCCTGGATCGCGATGCCGCTGATGATCGTGTTCGGCCTGGTCGAGACTTTCTTCAATCTGCGCGGCCGCTTTGGCGACCGTTCCAATACCCCCAGTACCCCCCGATAGACGAACAAAGGAGACAAACATGGAAGTCATTCTGCTGGAGCGCGTTTCCAAGCTTGGCCAGATGGGCGAGACGGTGAAGGTGAAGGACGGCTATGCCCGTAACTTCCTGCTGCCCAACAACAAGGCCCTGCGCGCCACCAAGGCCAACAAGGAGCGCTTCGAGAAGGAGCGTGTGCAGCTCGAAGCCCGCAACCTCGAGCTCAAGAAGGAAGCCGAAGCCGTCGCCGCCAAGCTGGAAGGCCAGACCTTCACGCTGATCCGCCAGGCCGGCGAGACCGGCCAGCTCTATGGTTCGGTCACGGCCCGCGATCTTGCCGAGACCTCGACCACCGGCGGCTTCACCGTGGCTCGTTCGCAGTTCGTGCTGAACACCCCGATCAAGACCATCGGCTTGCACAAGGTGCTCGTCCACCTGCATCCGGAAGTGGAAGTCACCGTCACCGCCAACATCGCCCGCTCGCCCGAAGAAGCCGAGCGCCAGATCCGTGGCGAGGACGTGCTGGCCCCGCAGGACGACGAGGACACCTTCGAGAACCCCGAGGACATCGAGATCCCCGGCGTTCCCGGCACCGGCGAGCAGCCCGAGGTCTGATTCTCGGTCCTTTGACACGATCAAGAGCCGGGCGCTTGTCGCCCGGCTTTTATTTTGCCCGGTTGTGAATCACTGTGAATTGCCGATCGAAGGCCAAGGGCCCCCGCGAGCGTGCTAAGCTTGCCGCCCGACGAATCACGATCCCAAGAGCCTGATGTCCACACCTGTCGAAGCCACCGTACACAAGCTCGAGACCGGCCAAGCCGTGACCTTTCGGCAGGCCCCCAGCAATGTCGAGGCCGAGCAGGCCCTGCTCGGCGCTATTCTCGTCAACAACGAGGCATTCTACCGGGTTTCCGACTTCCTGCTGCCCGAGCATTTCTTCGATCCCTTCCATCGCAGGATCTACGAAATCGCCTCGAGCCTGGTGCGGGCCGGCAAGATGGCGACGCCCATCACGCTGAAGACCTTTCTCGGGCCGGACCAGGACATTGGCGGGCTCACCACCCAGCAATATCTCATTCGCCTCGCCACCGAGGCCACCACGGTGATCAACGCGGCCGACTATGGCCAGATCATCTATGATCTCGCGCTCCGGCGCTCCCTGATCCAGGTCGGGGAAGAACTGGTCAACGTCGCCTATGACGCTCCCGTCGACATGACGCCCGGCGATCAGATCGAGGAGGCCGAGCGCCGGCTGTTCGCACTGGCCGAAACCGGGCGCAACGAAGGCGGGTTCGCGACCTTCTCGGACGCGCTGAAGGATGCCATCGACATGGCTTCCGCCGCCTATCAGCGCGATGGGCAGTTGTCGGGGCTTGCCACCGGTCTAGACGATCTGGACCGCATGATGGGCGGCCTGCAGCCGTCCGACCTTATCGTCCTCGCCGGGCGCCCGGGCATGGGCAAGACGTCGCTCGCTACCAATATCGCCTACAACATCGCCAAGAACTACAAGTTCGAGATCCAGCCCGACGGTTCTCGCAAGACCATCGATGGTGGTGCGGTCGGCTTCTTCTCGCTGGAAATGTCGGCCGAGCAGCTTGCAACCCGCGTGGTGGCCGAGCAGGCCAACGTGCCCTCCTACAAGATCCGACGCGGCGACCTATCCGAGGACGAGTTCAGTCGTCTCGTCACCGCCAGCCAGGACATGCAGACGACGCCGCTCTATATCGACGACAGCGGCGGCATCTCCATCGCCCAGCTCGTGGCGCGTTCGCGCCGCCTGAAGCGCCAGCGCGGCCTCGATCTCCTGATCGTCGACTACATCCAGCTCCTCACCGGCTCGGGCAAGAAGGGCAGCGAGAACCGCGTGCAGGAAATCACCGAGATCACCACGGGCCTCAAGGCACTGGCCAAGGAGCTGAACGTGCCGCTCATCGGCCTGTCCCAGCTTTCGCGCCAGGTGGAATCGCGTGACGACAAGCGCCCGCAACTGTCGGACCTGCGTGAATCCGGCTCGATCGAGCAGGACGCCGACGTGGTGATGTTCGTCTTCCGCGAGGAATATTACGTGAAGAACAAGATGCCCAAGGAAGGCACCGAGGAGTTCTTCAAGTGGCAGGCCGAGATGGAAAGCCTGGCCGGTGTCGCCGAAGTGATCATCGGCAAGCAGCGCCACGGTCCAACCGGCACCGTGAAGGTTCAGTTCGATGCCGACGTCACCCGTTTCGGCAATCTTGCCCGCACCGATCACTTGCCGATCCAGACCGGCGAGTAGGCGCCGACCATCTTGATGGCGCGATCTTTGCGGTCTCGCCTTCCGCCCGATTCCAACCCGCTCTATGGTCTGCGCATGACCGATTCCCTGCCCCCCGTTTATGCCCGCCTGACCATCGACACCGACGCCCTCGCCGCGAATTGGCGGCGCTGTGGGCAGCAGCGGCCCAAGGCCGAATGCGCGGCCGTGGTGAAGGCCGATGGCTATGGGCTGGGCATCGACAATGTCGTACCCGCCCTCAGCCAGGCCGGATGCCGTACCTTCTTCGTCGCCCAGATCGACGAGGGCATTCGCGTGCGCAAGCTTGCCCCGGATGCGACGATCTATGTCCTCAGCGGCCTCGCGCCCGGCCATGGCGACAGGTTTGCCGCGAATGCCCTGCGGCCGGCCCTGGGCTCACGCGAGGAGCTGCAAGAATGGTCCGCCTTCGTTGCCGCCACCGGCTGGCAGGGAGGCGCTGCCTTGCATGTGGATACCGGCATGTCCCGGCTCGGGCTGCGCGTGGATGAAGCCCGTGCCTTGGTCGCAGAGGGAGAGCTCTTCAAGCCTTCCTTGCTGATGAGCCACCTCGCTTGCGCCGACACGCCCGAACACCCACTCAATGCCCGGCAGTTCGAGGCTTTTACCAGCGTCAGGTCGCTCTATCCGGATGTGCCCGCCTCCCTCTGCAATTCCAACGGCACCTTCCTGCCGGCAGAGATCGGCTACGATCTGCTGCGCCCAGGCGTGGCGTTGTACGGCTCCAACCCCCTGCCGGGTCAACCCAATCCGATGCAGTCGGTCATCACCCTTTCAGCCCAGGTCCTGCAGGTTCGCAGCGTGCTGCCGGGCGAATATGTCGGCTATGGTGCGACCTGGACGAGCCGGCAGCCCGCCCGCATCGCCATGGTGGCCATCGGCTATGCCGACGGCTACATGCGTTCGGGCTCCTCCTCCGACGATTTCGACTCGGCGCTGGCTTATGTCGCCGGCAAATACTGCCTGATCGCCGGACGCATCTCGATGGACATGACGGCGATCGACGTGACGGATCTGCCGGCGGGCACTGTGAAACGGGGCGATTGGGTCGAACTGATCGGGCCGCATCTGCCGGTCGACGAGGTAGCGCGCCGTGCCGGTACCATCGGCTATGAGATACTCACCAGCCTGGGTACGCGTTATGATCGGCACTTGGCGGTCTAGGCGATAGCGCCTGCCCTTGCCGCCGGTCACCACAGGCGCTGCTCGGGAAGAATGCAATGATCGACCATTTCGGCTTTCCGGTTCGCGATTATCGACATTCCCGTGCCTTCTACGACCGGGTTCTCGCACCGCTCGGCTATTCGGTGCAAAAGGAAGTCACGCGGGAGATGACCGGCAGCAGCGCCCATTGCGGCTATGGTGCGGATGGGCGGCCCCAGTTCTGGATTGGGGATGGCGACACCCGGGAAGGCAGCTTCCACATTGCCTTCGCTGCGAAAGACAGGAAGGCGGTGGATGCCTTTTATGCCGCCGCATTGGCCGCCGGTGCGCGCGACAACGGCGCACCAGGAATTCGGGCCCACTACCATCCCAACTACTATGCAGCCTTCGTGCTCGATCCGGATGGCCATAATATCGAGGCGGTCTGCCACCTGCCGGGCTGACGGGAGCTCTTCCTCGGCGGTCCGGCGAAGGTCGCTGCCCTTGACCTTCGTTTCACCCATGCATCGTGTCGACTGAGCTTATTTCTCTACGAGATTGTTCCCGAGGGGCTCGATTTCGCCGACGATGTTGACTTTCATCGCCGTCTTTGACAATCGAGATTTTGCAGTTTGCTGCTCTTGATTTCTCATTTGAGAGCTTACGGAAAGTAATCTCATGCCGATCGTTTCGGATATCATCGCTGCTGTTACTGATTTTGCGATGGCACGCATCAATATATTGTTGATGATGGCAACATTCGTATCGGGTGGTGTGTTTGCTTTCTTGTTCTTGCTGACAGATGCGAGCGCCAGTCGAAATATTCGAGGATTTCTTCGCTTTTTTATGCCTGCTTCGGGATGGCTTAGCCACTCGACGAAAATCGACGTTCTCCTCTACTTCGTTATCAAATTCTCTTTTCGATGGGTGGCTCTTTTCGCAGCGATCCTGACCACGTTCCTGGCGGAAAAAGCCGGGGTGGCGTTGAGTGCCTGGTTCCAGTTCGATCAGAAGTTGCAAGCTGGGCCGGTGACGATTGTCATATTATGTATAATTATGTTCATGTTTTCCGATCTTGGAGAGTTCATAAGTCATTATACCCAGCACAAGAATCGTTATCTTTGGGAATTCCATAAGATTCATCATTCGGCGACCTTCCTGACGCCACTTACCGCCTCGCGGGTGCATCCGGTAGGCGTACTTCTCGATGCCGTATTCATCGGCGTATGCCGTGTCATCCCGGTCACCTTGATCGTATTCTTCTACGGTTTTTCCATCGTCGAGCTCCTGGCGATGCAGGCGAGCGCATCGCTGGTCTTCTCGCTGCTGACATTGGGCACGCTCCAGCACACGCATTTTTCCATCAGCTTCGGGATCCTGGACCGCATCTTCATCAGTCCCCGCATGCATCAGGTCCATCACAGCGTGGCCCGCAAGCACTGGGACAAGAATATGGGTTCGAGATTGTCGATCTGGGACTGGATCGCCGGCACGGCCTATCTGGCGACGCGGGATGAAGTGCACAAATACGGCATCGGCACGGTGGAGGACGAGCGCGGCGACTATCAGAGGATCTGGTGGTGTTTCCTCGGCCCGATCGTGAAATGCACTGTCGCCCTACGGCGCACCGTCGCACGCACGAAGCGTATGATTCTGCATCCGGAGCGAGCCGGCGGCGAATGATGCCGCCGCCCCGGAATGCGTTCGGGCATCGCTCTGCGGGTTAAGTCTTGTGATCCAGCAACACCTGGCCGCGCTGTTGTATCAGCGTAGTGACCTTGTCAGCCAGCATGGTCAGGAAGATCGGCAGCAGGATGCTCACCGTCACCGTGTCGTCGCCGACGTCGACGCTACCCGAAATGGTCTGCTTGAACACGCTCAGGCGGCATTCGAACCTATCGCCGTTCCAATTCTCCTCGAGCGCCGTGAATTGCCCGGCATAGCTGTCGCGCAATTGCGCAATGCCATCCTCGATGCGCTTGCGGGCGGCGGCACGGCCAAGGCTGTGGGGAATGGTGACGGTCAGCGGGCGCGACATGGACTGTTCCAGGGGGGCATGATTGCCCAGATATAGGTTGTGGCTCGGCGTGCCTGCAAGGGGCGGTGGTTCCTGGTCTGTGGGTTGAACTCGCTCGCTCGGCGGGCAATTCATCGCCGAGAATTTCGTGGCACGCGTCAAGCCTCGTGATTGTGGCCCGGGCCGGTCTGTCGGATTTGATCAGACTCGACCCGCCCGCTAGAAGGGCGTCATGGCCAAACGAAGCCCCTCCTATGTCTGTCAGAATTGCGGTGCCGCCTATAATCGCTGGCAGGGCAAATGCGATGCCTGCGGCGAGTGGAACTCGATCGCCGAGGAAACCAGCGCCATCGCGGCCGTTCCCGCCTCGCAGCGTCCAAGAGGCCGGGGGCGCGTCTTTGCACTCGAAAGCCTGACGGGATCGACCGACGAAGCACCGCGCCTGGTCTCTGGTATCGGGGAACTCGACAGGGTCACCGGCGGAGGCTTCGTGCGGGGCTCCGTCCTCCTGCTGGGAGGCGACCCAGGCATCGGCAAATCCACCCTTCTGATCCAGGCCTGCGCCGCGCTTGCCAACCGCAACGCCCGGGTCATCTATATATCGGGCGAAGAGGCCGCGGCACAGGTGCGCCTGCGAGCCGAGCGGCTGGGGCTTGCCAGCGCTCCGGTGGAGCTGGCTTCCGAGACTTCGGTCGAGGACATCCTGGCGACCTTCGAGCACGGCCCGCCGCCCCGCCTGGTGGTTATCGATTCGATCCAGACCATGTGGACGGATACGGTCGAATCGGCTCCCGGCACGGTTACGCAGGTGCGCGGCTCGGCGCAGGCGCTGATCCGCTACGCCAAGCGTTCGGGCAGTACCGTCATCCTCGTGGGCCATGTCACCAAGGACGGGCAGATCGCAGGCCCGCGTGTCGTCGAGCATATGGTCGATGCCGTGCTGTCGTTCGAGGGCGATGGCGGGCGTGATTTTCGCATCCTGCGCGGCGTGAAGAACCGTTTCGGCCCCACCGACGAGATCGGCGTGTTCGAGATGACCGGGCTTGGCCTGCGTGAAGTGACCAATCCCTCCGCCTTGTTCCTGTCGGAGCGCGATCTCGGGTCACCGGGCACGGCCGTATTCGGCGGTATGGAGGGCACGAGGCCGCTTCTCGTCGAGATGCAGGCTTTGGTGGCGCCGACGAGCCTGGGCACGCCGCGGCGCGCCGTGGTGGGGTGGGATACCAGCCGCCTGTCCATGGTGCTCGCCGTGCTCGAAGCCCATTGCGGCGTCAAGCTCGGGGGGCACGACGTCTATCTCAACGTGGCCGGCGGCTTGCGCATCCAGGAGCCTGCGGCCGATCTCGCCGTGGCGGCTGCTTTGATCTCCTCCCTCACAGGCGCCCCCCTGCCGGCGGATGCCGTGTATTTCGGCGAAGTCTCACTGTCCGGATCGGTGCGGCCGGTGGCTCACACCGGCCCCCGTTTGAAGGAAGCGGCCAAGCTTGGTTTCCATCGCGCCGTCTGTCCTGTGCCGGGAAACGAGTCGGGCTCGGATAGCGGCATACGCGTGAATGGCGTTGCCTCACTTGCGACACTTGTTGCGGATATTGCCGCCTCTGGTGAAAGCCAAAGGCGGAAATCCACTAAAGTTTCGCCATGAAGCGGGCATTTCCGCCGATTGCGCTGCAGCAAATGGGTGACGCCGTGTCGAACCGTCGTTATAGAAAGGCGCGCGGCCCTGTCTGTCGCGTCGCCTATGCAGGTATTTGCAGTGTTTCCCGGTAAAACCCATTCGTGGGCTTTACCGGGAAACACTGCTTCCAAATCAGGATAGACCGCCAATGCCCGTAACGCTGCTGGATCTGATCGTCATCGGCGTCATGCTGATTTCGGCCCTTCTCGCAATGGTACGAGGCTTCACCCGCGAAGTTCTGGCCATTGCCGCCTGGGCCGCTGCCGCAATAGCCACCTTGTTGCTGTTCTCGCGGGTGCTGCCGCTGGTCACGCCTTATATCAAGAACGATACGCTGGCTCGTATTGCGACAGGTGCGGGCATCTTCCTGCTCGTTCTCCTGATCGCCTCCTTCATTACCATCCGCATCTCCGACATGATCCTCGACAGCCGGATCGGGGCGATCGATCGTACGTTCGGCTTCCTGTTCGGCGCGGCTCGTGGCCTCCTGCTCGCCATCGTCGCCTTCATCTTCTTCAGCTATCTGGTACCGCCCAAGTCGGAACCGACCTGGGTGCAGGATGCCAAATCCCGTCAGCTTTTGGTGTCCGGGCGTGACTGGATCCTCACCCTGCTGCCGAGCGATCCCGAAAACGTGATCCTCAAGCAGTTGCGGGCCAACGAAGTGATCGGGCCTGGTGCCGATACCAACACCAACACGCAGGAGCCGGATCCGGACGCCGCCGGCGCTCCCGCCGCTCCGCAGACCCAGCCGGCAACCCCGGCTCCGGCGGCGCCAGCGCAATGATGCGATTGCATTGCCACAGCAAACTTCCCAGCAGGCATGCTGGAAAAGTCGATCGGTGGTACTATCTCAATGTCGAACGGAGCGGCGAAACCTGGTTTCGGGCCGCTCACCCCTTTTTGGAGAAGAAATCCAAGTGAGCGCCATGGCCCGTGACAACGACGATCTGGATCTCGACGCCGACCGCCTGCGTGAGGAATGCGGTGTGTTCGGCATCTTCGGACACAGCGAGGCCGCGGCGATCACGACCCTCGGCCTCCATGCCCTGCAGCATCGTGGCCAGGAAGCCTGCGGTATCGTGACCTTCGACGGTGCGCGCTACAATTCGGAACGGCGGCTCGGGCTGGTCGGCGACACATTCTCCAAACGCGAGGTCATCGAGCGCCTGCCCGGCTCCCAGGCCATCGGCCACACCCGCTATTCGACGACGGGCGGCACTATCCTGCGCAACGTGCAGCCCCTGTTTGCGGAACTCGAGGGCGGTGGCTTCGCCGTGGCCCATAACGGCAATCTCACCAATGGGCTGACGCTGCGGCGCGAACTGATCGCCCGCGGTTCGATCTTCCAGGCCACCTCGGACAGCGAGGTGATCCTCCATCTGGTCGCACGCTCGACGCGTGAAAAGTTCATCGATCGCTTCATCGACGCCCTGTTCCAGATCGAGGGAGCCTATGCCTTTGTCGGACTGACCAACCATATGCTGGTTGGCGCCCGCGATCCGCTCGGCATTCGCCCCCTGGTGCTGGGCGAACTCGATGGCTGCTACATCCTTGCCTCCGAGACCTGCGCCCTCGACATCATCGGTGCCCGCTTCGTGCGCGACATCGAGAATGGCGAGGTCGTCGTCATCACCAAGGACGGCGTGGAATCGTTGAAGCCCTTCCCGCGCGTGCCTGCCCGCCCCTGCATTTTCGAGTATATCTATTTCGCCCGTCCGGACTCCATCGTTCACGGCCGTAGTGTCTATGCCGTGCGCAAGAGTTTCGGTGCCCAGCTTGCCGCCGAAGCCAGCGTCGAAGCCGATGTGGTGGTACCGGTGCCGGATTCTGGCGTGCCCGCGGCGATCGGCTATGCCCAGGCGGCGGGCCTGCCTTATGAACTCGGCATCATTCGCAACCATTATGTCGGGCGCACTTTCATCCAGCCGACCCAGGCCATTCGTGAAATGGGCGTGCGTATGAAGCACAGCGCCAACCGTTCGGTCATCGAAGGCAAGCGTGTCGTGCTGATCGACGATTCCATCGTGCGTGGCACCACTTCGGTGAAGATCGTGCGCATGATGCGCGATGCCGGCGCCAAGGAAGTGCATTTCCGCATTTCCAGCCCGCCCATCACCCATCCCGACTATTACGGCATCGATACGCCCGACAGGGAAAACCTGCTGGCGGCGCGGATGGATCTGGAAGCCATGCGTGCCTATATGGGCGCGGACTCACTGGCTTTCCTGTCGGTCGATGGCGTCTACAAGGCATGCGGCTACGACCAGCGCGACTCTGTCCGCCCGCAGTTCACCGATCATTGCTTCACCGGCGACTATCCGACCTTCCTGACCGATGTGGTGGGAGAAGGTGCCAAGCAGCAGTTCTCCCTGCTCGCCGAAGCAAGCTGACGCGTTCCCACCCCGGTTCGGGGGTGGGACATGGCAGACTTTTCCATCCTGTGAGTTTTCCGATGTCCGATCTTCTCAAAGGCCGCCTGGCGCTCGTCACCGGCGCATCGCGCGGCATCGGCCGTGCCACGGCCGTGGCCCTGGCCGAGGCCGGTGCGCATGTCATCGCCGTGGCCCGCACCGTTGGAGCGCTCGAGGATCTCGATGACGAAATCCGCCAGAAGGGCGGCGCCGCGACCCTGGTTCCCCTCGACATCAAGGACGGGGACGGCATCGATCGGCTCGGCTACACACTGTTCGAGCGCTATGGCAAGCTCGACATCCTGATCGGCAATGCCGGGGCGCTCGGCGCGATCTCTCCCCTCGGCCATATCGAGCCCAAGGACTGGGACAATGTGTTTGCGGTGAACGTCACGGCCAATTGGCGGCTGATCCGCTCTTTCGATCCCCTGCTGCGCAAATCCGATGCCGGACGCGCCATTTTCATCACGTCGGGCGCGGCCTGGAAGTCGACGGCCTATTGGGGGCTCTATGCTGCGACCAAGGCGGCCCTCAACTCCATGGTGGCGACCTACGCTGCCGAGACGGTGAATTCGCCTATCCGGGCCAACCTCTTCTCCCCCGGCCCCGTCCGCACCCATATGCGCGCGGCCGCCATGCCGGGCGAAGACGCCGATACCCTGCCGCATCCCTCCAGCATCGCGCCCTCGATCCTCAAGCTCGCGAGCCCGGATCTTATCGAGACCGGGCAGGTCTACGAGATGCGGCAGGAGCGCTTCCTGAGCTTCAAGGCGCCGGAATAAGGCAGGTTAGATCTACATGCGCATTGCCTTGGTCGCCCGAGAAGATGAACTTGCCAAGGCTTGGTCTGCTGCATTTGCGGGTTTGAGCGATACGGAGATCTATCGAGGATCGATCTTCGACGTTGAATGCGAGGCCATGGTCAGTCCCGCCAATAGCTTCGGCTTCATGGATGGTGGTATTGATCTGCTTTACTCCCGCCATTTCGGGTGGCAGGTGCAGGAACATCTACGAAGAGCGATTTTCCAACGACATCACGGGGAGTTGCTCGTTGGACAGGCAGAGATTGTCGAGACGGGCGTTCCAGCACCTGCCTTTCTGATTGCTGCTCCGACCATGCGAGTGCCTATGGCTCTCGACGAGAATTCCATCAACCCGTACTTGGCGACTCGCGCCGTTCTCCTGCTGGCCAGATATGGCCAGTTTCCAAGTGGTCCAGCCATGGGTACGCCGCTGTCCGCGCACCTCAAAACGATTGCTTTTCCTGGCATGGGGACCGGTGTCGGCCGAATACCTGCCGAAATCTGCGCGCGGCAGATGCGGGCCGCCTATGATGACGTTATGGGCGGACGAGGGTCGATGCCCCAAAGCTGGGCCGAGGCGAGCGAAAGACATCAATTGCTCTATTCGGACCATCCCATTCGCCTGCAGTGAATCATCCTGCCTATTTTTTCCGATCGAAGGGATTCTTCGGCGAACGCAGGCTGAGCCGGATCGGTACGCCGGGCATGTCGAAGGTCTCGCGCAGGCCATTGACCAGATAGCGCTGGAAGCTGTCGGGCAGAGCGTCGAGCTGGTTGCCGAAGATGGCGAAATGCGGCGGGCGGGTCTTCACCTGCGTCATGTAGCGGATCTTGATACGGCGACCCGACACGGCCGGCGGCGGATGATGTTCGAGCACGCCCCCGAGCCAGCGGTTGAGGCGAGCGGTCGGCACGCGGCGGTTCCAGGTCGTGAAGGCACGGAAAGCGGCCTCCATCAAGCGGTCGAGGCCCTGCTCCGACAGACCGGACAAGGTCACCACTGGCGCACCGCGCAATTGCGGCAGCAGGCGCTCGAACATCTCCCGGGCGCTGGCCAGCGCCTTGTGGCGATCCTCGACCAGATCCCATTTGTTGAGGCCGATGACGATTGCCCTGCCCTCGCGTTCCACGAGGTCGGCGATCTGCAGGTCCTGCTTTTCGAAGGGCGTGGCGCTATCGAGCAGCAGCACGACCACTTCCGCGAAACGGACCGCCCGCAGCCCATCCGAAACGGAGAGCTTTTCGAGCTTGTCCTCGATGCGGGCCTTCTTGCGCATGCCGGCGGTGTCGAACAGCTTGATGCGTTTGTCGCGCCAGGTCCAGTCCACCGAGATGGTGTCGCGGGTGATGCCGGCCTCGGGGCCGGTCAACATGCGATCCTGGCCGATCAGGGCATTGACCAGGGTCGACTTGCCGGCGTTCGGCCGACCGATGATGGCGATACGCAGCGGCCGAACCACGCCGGCACCGAGATCGATCGCCTCTTCCTCGCCTTCCTCGCCACTGACGACTGCATCGGTTTCCGCGACTTCTTCCTCGGGCTCATAGCCGGTGGCTGGCGCGACCGCGACGATCGCCTCGGCAAGATCCGCCATGCCCTCGCCATGCTCGGCCGAGATCGGCACGGGATCGCCGAGCCCGAGCGCATAGGCTTCATAGGCGCCCTGGAAGCCGGTGCGGCTCTCGGTCTTGTTGGCGACCGCTATGACGGGCTTGCCGGAGCGCCGCGCCACTTCCGCGAAATGTTCGTCTGCCGGGGTCACGCCGACGCGCGCATCGAACATGAACAGGATCAGGTTGCATTCGGCGATGGCCGCTTCCGTCTGAGCGCGCATGCGCCCGGCGAGCGAGGCGTCATCGGCAACTTCGAGGCCTGCCGTGTCGATCACCTTGAAATGGAGGCTGCCGAGCCTGGCGTCGCCCTCACGCCGGTCGCGCGTCACGCCCGGGCGGTCGTCGACGATGGCAAGCTTGCGGCCGACCAGACGGTTGAACAGGGTCGACTTGCCGACATTGGGCCGGCCGACGATGGCGATGGAGACAGCCATGGTCAGGCCTTGGCAGGCTGGTCGGAGGCGATGAGCTGCAGCATCAGTTCGGCCCGCTGACGCAGTGCCGGCGGCACGTCCTTGTCTGTGATCACGGCCTGGTACCATTTGGAGGCATTGGCGAGATCCTTGGCTTTCCACGCCGCCAGGCCGAGGACCTCGCGCGCCGAATGCCGCCAGGGCTCGCCCGCTGCGGTCAGGGGCTCGATCTTGCCGGCGAGATCCGCATAGGAGGCGGTGTCGACCATGAGATAGCCGCCGCGCACCTTGGCGAGGCTCTGCAGCACCGGACCGAGCGAGGAATCGGCGGCCAGCGCCTCATAGGCCTTGATGCCATCCTCGACCTTGTCGTTGGCGGTCTCCGCCGCCAGGCGGAAACGGGCAAGGGTCTGATAGCCGGCGCTGCCGTCCTTCATCAGCGCGCCGAGGGCAGCCGCAGCCTCCTTGGTCTTGCCGCTCTGGGCCAGGGAAATCGCTTCCTGGAAACGCGCGCCGGTGGCTTCGGCCTGCTGCTTCAGGTAATGCTGGTAGGCGACGTAACCCGACACGCCGATGACCACGGCGAGAGCGGCGCCGAGAACGTAATTGCCATATTTCGCCCAGAGCTTCTGCGCCTTTTCACGGCGCATGTCCTCGCTGACTTCCTGGAAGATATCGGTCATAGACCCGGCTCGTATCCTCTAGAGCATGGCGCGCTGTAGCAAGAACGCCCTTTGCCCTGACTCTTTGGTTGGATGCGTCCTTGCGATTCGAGGTTTTTCCACCCAATCGCAGGACGCCTTGGTTCGCGCTGGCGCGAGATGTGTTTTCGGCGTAGAGGAGCGGCCCCTTGCCGTCAAGCAAACAGCGCTCCTAGCCGCCCAAACCGAGATTAAATCTCGGTATTCCAGCGGTTTTCACCGCCGCAGGGCTCGCAGCGCGCTGCCGGCGAGAATGGCCAGTACCAGCAGCACTGCCACTAGCCACAACCAGTTCGCCTTGAGATAGGCCAGCGCCGTAGCGCGAAGGTCGGGCGAGGTGGGGGCTATCAGGCTCGTGACCGGTCGTACTTCCAGCTTTGCCTTCGCCGCATCCTGGTAGCGATTGCCGGCGGTGAATTGCAGGCCCGCGAGGAAGGACCGGGCGATCGGCACATAGGACGGCACCTCGGCGGCCGGCGAGACCAGGGTAAGCTCGAAATAGCCCTCATTGCCCAGTGCATAGCCGTGGATATTGGCCGTGCCCTCATCGGCTTCCCCACCCTTTTCGGGGCTGATCGCGCCCCAGATCAGCGTATTCTGCGCCTCGTCGTAATGGGGCCTGACCAGCCAATCGCGAACCTCGAGCTGAGGCTCGCCGCGTTTTTCACGCGCGGCATTGCCTTCCTCCGTGTTCGCCTTGAGGCGCGCCAGCAGATCGTCTGCATTCCAGCCGGTGGCTTCGGCATCGTCGATGCGCACACCGGAGCGATAATGGATGAAGACCACCCAGTTCTGCTCGCTGGTCGGCACCAGCATGCCGAGAACACTGGGATCGCTCGGGTAGTCCGAGGCGGAAGCCCAAGCGCCCGCTTCCGGCTGGCGTACGAAACCAGTGCCTTGCGGGAGCTTCAGCGTTGCCCGATTGTCCAGGGTCACCACGGAAGGGCCTGACAGCAGCACCTTCTGCATCGCCTCGACGGCCTGTTGCAGGACCTGTGCCTTGCGGATGCCTTCGGCTTCCTGCGCCAGCCCGTGGCCGGGCAGCAGCAGGAAGGCCATAGCCGCGATGGCAAGCAGATACCTGGCGAACATGAGCGGTCTCCATTCGATGATGACGCCCTATACCGCCAAATCCTTTGCAGTCCATGTCACGGTTGGAAATTTCATCGGCGCCGCGATGGGATGTCGTTGCGATGTCACCTGGGCTGAACTAGAAGATTGAAAAGGGAGAGCCGCAGCGCGGCTTCGAAATTGGAATGACTACTAAGCCCCGCCGCTTCGACAATGCGAGAGCGGCCGTAGCGGCGATCACGCAGCTCTATGACGCGAACACCGCGCGCCTGCGGGAGGCCTTCACGGCGTTCACCCGTGGCAAGGATTTCGATCACCGCATTCGCGCCTATTACCCCTATGTCAGTGTCAACACCGACAGCCTGCCCACGCTCGATGCGCGTACGCCGTTCGGATTCGTGGCCGATACCGGCACCTATGCGACGACGCTGACGCGGCCGGACATCTTCAGCCGCTATCTGGAGGAACAGATCGCGCTGCTGCTGCGCAACACGGGTGTGGATGTCGAAGTGGGCGAGAGCTCCACGCCGATCCCGATCCATTTCGCGCTCGGCGAAGACTTCCATGCCGAAAGCGGCCTCGATTATGGGCGTCTCGCCCTGCTGCCGCAGATCTTCGACGTGCCCGATCTCACCATCATGGACGATCGCATCGCCAATGGCATCGATGTGCGCTCAGCCGACGGCGCCAAGCCGCTGGCGCTGTTCACCGCGCCGCGCATCGATCTCTCGCTGATGCGCCTGAAGCACTATACGGGTACCTCGGCGCGGCATTTCCAGAATTTCGTGATCTTCACCAACTACCAGTTCTACATCGATGAATTCGTGCGGCTGGCACAGACCATCCTGGCCAAGGGTGAAGGGGGCTCGCTAGGGTCCGGCTACACGGCCTTTGTCGAGCCGGGCAATGTCGTCACCGAGCTTGGGGGCGAAACCCAGCAGCTCGACGTGACTGGCCACCATCCGCCGCGCCTGCCGCAAATGCCGGCCTATCATCTCAAGCGCGCCGATGATTCCGGCATCACCATGATCAATATCGGGGTCGGACCGTCCAACGCCAAGAATATCTCCGACCATGTCGCGGTGCTCAGGCCGCATGCCTGGCTGATGCTCGGCCATTGCGCGGGCCTGCGCAATTC